>NZ_JAUBRO010000032.1:0-93267 GCF_036701945.1 Microcoleus sp. MON1_C1
TCCCTTTCATTTATTATCAAACTTTCCTATTTTACCAGAGAAATCCATATTTACATCTCAAATGGAATTGCTATATAGCGGTTCTCGGAAAGATGAGGTATTCACCAATTCATTAACAATTCCCCAATCCTCGAATCCCCCAATCCTCCACTCCTCCACTCCCCTAATCTAAAATTCTGCAATCTAAGTTGTACCTCATCTTTCTAATAACCGCAATAATTCGATGCAACCCTGTCTGAATATCGATTAAGAATGCCAAAAACTTTACTGCTGCACCATTACCTCTTCCAGCAATAGCTTCATTCGGTTGCCGATCGCCCCGACATTGGGTTCCTGTAAAATACCTAGATGGTCTCCAGGTATATCGTAAATGGTCAGATTGTCTTTGAGAAAAGGTTTCCAGCCTAGATCCGGATCGAGACTGACACTTACGCCCTCTTCAGAATCCAGTGCTCTAAACATAACTACTTTGCCAGCATAGGGTTTTGGCACGTAAGCTCGTTCTGCTTGCTGAATTATCTTCTCTGTCATCAAATAGTCTGTGGTGTAAGACATTGACTCTGTAGGTTCTTTCGGCTTAAAGTATCGCCCGATCGTCTTGCGGGCCGGCATTGTCATGGGGTCTGTAAGTGTCATTATTTTATCGACGACACTACGGACGATGTAACCTATACCCTCCTTAGCAATTTTTTGGGTATGGAAGCGCAGCCGCTGCTGAATGGGTAGGGGCTTGTAGGCAGAGGGCAACATGGAATCAAACATCACCAATAACGCTGTTTCTTGTCCTTTAGCTGCCAATTTTTGAGCTACCTCAAAAGCAACAATACCTCCAAATGACAAACCACCCAAATAATAGGGGCCTTCTGGTTGCACCTTCACGAGTTCATTGATGTAATAGTCTGCGATCGCCTCAACCTTATTGAGTGGTCCATTCATGCGATCTTTAACAAGAGTAATTAGGGCATATATCGGCCGATCTAGCCCCAAATATGGAATTAACGGATAATAAATAGACACTCCTTCAAACAGAAATAGTGGTGGCACAGAACCCTTCGGTTGAATCTCAACTAAGGAAAGGCTTTGGCTGGGGATATTCCCTTGACGTAGAATGTCGGCTAATTGTTTGATGGTTGGGGCTTGGAAGATAATCGATAGTGGCAAACTCTGCTGGAACTTTTCGTCAATTTTGTCAGCTAAGCGAGCTGCTAGCAGGGATGTACCGCCTAAATCCATTAAATTATCCGTAGTACCGATCGGCTTAATATTGAGTACCTGCTCCCAAATATGGAGAAGTTGAGTTTCTAGTACATCAGCAGGCAACACAACTTCACTGTACTGAACCATATCAACAACCTGCGGTTCTGGAAATGCACTACGATCGACTTTACCATTGGGGGTCATGGGGAAGCTCTCCATCACTACAACCGCTGCCGGAATCATGTATGCCGGTAGCTTTGTTTGTAGAAAACTACGCAATGCAGACACCTGAATTGGTTGTCCGTGCTTCGGAATGATATATGCCACTAAGCGCTTTTCACCGGGTACATCTTCCCGTGCCAAAACTATACCTTGTTGCACAGATGGGTACTGTTCCAAATAGGTTTCAATCTCTAGTAACTCAATCCGAAAACCTCGAATTTTTACTTGAAAATCGATGCGACCAATAAACTCCAACGTTCCATTGGGTAAATAGCGGGCAGTATCCCCTGTTCTGTAAAGTTTGTCTTCAGGTCGATCGCTAAATGGATTAGCAACAAAATTACTTGCAGTGCGTTCTGCCAAATTGAGATATCCCCTCGCAAGCCCTGGGCCGCCAATATACAGTTCTCCAATATCGCCATCTGGCACAAGATTTAGGTTTTCATCGAGAATGTAAATTTGGCTGTTGGGAAGAGGACGACCGATCGGAATGTCTGCTTCACTACTGAGATCGTAATCTTCAGCGATCGGGTCAAAAATGGTGGCCGTCACCGTAGTTTCAGTTGGCCCATAGGCATTGAGCCAACGAGGATATTGCCCAACCAATTGTCGCCATTCACCATACAGAGCCCGAGAGGCTTTTTCTCCGCCCACAATCACCAATCTCACATCTGGCGACATGGGAACGCGTAGCAATGAGAGTCCGCTGACGAGGCCATGCCAAAAAGCAGTTGGCAAGTGCAGAATAGTAATGCGTTCTTGCTCAATAAATTCGAGGAATTGGCGGGTAGAGCTAATACAGTCTTCCGTTCGCAGCACGATTGTTGCACCACTTACCAAGGATGGAAAAACTTCCCCAATGATGGTGTCAAAGCTCATGCTAGAGAATTGAAGTACCCGATCGCCCAATCCAAGATTAAATGCCTGTGCGATCGCCTTGCTGTGGTGAACCATGCCCCGGTGAGCAATTATTACACCCTTGGGATATCCCGTCGAACCAGAGGTGTAAATAACGTAAGCCAAATGCTCGGGCGTTGTCAGCAGAGACAAATTTTCAGTGCTGTATGGCGCCATCTCGTGCCAGTCTGTATCTGGACAAATCACGCGAGCATTGTGTTCTGGCAAAAATTCAACCAGATGCTGTTGAATCAAAATGAATCGCACAGCCGCGTCTTGTAACTTGTACGCTCGACGTTCGTGGGGATAGGTTGGGTCGATCGGCACATAGGCCGCCCCAGCCTTGATCACCCCCAAAAAGCAAATCACCATTTCCATGCAGCGATTCATAGAGATAGCAATCAGTTCATCCGGTTGCACTCCTAGTGCTTGAAGGTAATGGGCGAGCTGGTTTGCGCGTTGATTTAAGGCATCATAGGTTAATTCTTGCCCTTGAAATGACAGGGCGATCGCATCAGGAGTCTGCTTAACCTGTGCTTCAAACCATTGATGGATACTCACATAGTCAGATCGAGTTAGATCGACTTGAGAGTCCTCGACAGAGGAAATATCGTGAGTATATAATGGAACATCAAAACAGACATCGTGGGTAGTTTTTAGCGCATGAGTTTCCTTGTTGGGTAAGTACCCATCACCACTCGTCAAAAAATCTTGAGAGTTCATCATCTTTGTGATTTAAGTAGGGCAAGCGAGCTTAAGAAATGGCAGCCTGTCGGCAACTCCTTCTCCCGCATTCATCCAGCTCACAGCTTTTTGTGGACTGCTGGTTGTGCAGTGTCGAAACTGCCGCAGTGCAGTAATACTGCGTCGAACCAATCTATCACAGTTGCCAGGTCTATCTGAATATGGTGGCGCGAATCAATGCGCTTTTGGGGAACGGAAGTTGTTTCTGGATAATTACTTTTTTTCTTGTTTTAATTATTATACGGCTTATTAATTAAGCTGTTGTACATCAAGACTGTTTTGGGAATCATCTCATTAGCGAGCGGGGGCGATCGCAGTAAAAAAGCAAAACAGAGATGATCCCTTACTCCTTCAAGCGAGCTAAACTGCTTTGCCTGTAAATGTTTCAGCTATTTACATTTTTTTTGTATGCCTTAAAATTTTGTACGTTTTCTTAAGTTTTCACCAATAGGAGACGGTGCTTGGAAGTAGAGAGGTTAAGAAGGTTTTTCCGGCTTCATGGAGGTCGCTATTTAGGGAAAAAGTTAGACTGCGAACTCGGATATCGCCAATTTGTTGGTCTATGGTCACTTTGAGAGTTTGAGGGTAGATGAGAATTGCATTTTTACAGTTTAGTAGCGTTGCGTAGGTAACTACTTGATTACGATCCGTATTGTCTACTTTATCGGGAGCTTTGTATTTTGTATCGAGGACGTACAGGATTTCATTTGTTTCAATATCGCGTATAATTAAGTCAATCTCATCCCAATAATTTTTGTCATGTTTAACTCGGTATGGGTGTTCGACCTTAAAGCGTTTTGGTGTATTTGCTTTGAGCCATTCAGCGACAAATTGTTCATATAACTTAGCCATGTCTATCAGAAAAGGGAGCATTTCGCGATCGCCTGTTGCGTGACTAGGCCCTGTGTTATCTAAAAAAAATCGACATAAAGCGTGTAAAAGTTGATAATCTTCATTCAAACGGTGATAATTTCTATCAATACAAGCTTCTGATTTAAAAGGTTTTAATGTAACAAATCCTTGGAGTGCGTGAAAGGCTTTTCGCACAGTGGATGAAACAGGTTCACGGCACAAACCGCTGCGGCCAATGATGAAGAGTGTCCAAGCGAGTATTTGATTGTCTTCGATGTCGCCTGTTTGTTCGTTGTAGTGGCATTTTAGTTTAACATCCCAAGGTTTTTGCAGGGCTGACCGCAAATCCACGCGCCCGCGAATGTAGGTGAGTCTTTCTGTTTTGGATAAGTAATCGCGATATAATCCTTTGCGACAGCGTTCTAGAATTTTTTGGGCAAGAATGTTAGCTAATGTCTCGTAACTTTGTTCTAAAAATTGGCACTGAATCGATCCTTGGGGAAATTTTATCTTAAGGTTGTAGGCATAGTCAATCATTCCGAATAAGTTGGCAATTGGGACTTTTGGGTGGATGATAATGCAAAATTCTGGAGTGATGGGAATGTTGCCAACTCTGCCTTTAGATTTTAAGTGCCATTTATCTTTTGTTTTAGGGTTGGGAAATTCTATCTCGATTTCCTTGTCATAATTATGGTGTATTTTTTTTCCTACTGATTCGGGGATTAAGTCTCGATCTAAAATTCGTAATTCATATTCTCTGAGTTCGATGGGGGGTGATTCTCGTTTCATAGATGCTGTAAAGCCGTGTTTTCGGTAATAAGTGTAGCGTTAGATTATCAATAGCCCAATTCTTTCTTGATTTTATCCCAGAGAAACTTATTCATTTTTGCCTGGTCATTAAAGAAGTATTCTTCTAGGTATGGCTCAATTTCCATTTGCCAAATGTCTTGGAGATCTTTAGCTAATTTTTTTGTCAGAAAGAAGGACATACCTAGTTCATAGTGTTTGTTGTTAATTACCAAATTTATTTTTTTTAAAATACCAATTAAGCGATTTAATCTAGCAAGCGGAAAACCTGTTTTCCATGTTTTGTGATAGTGACGCAAGACTTTATAGTTAGGAGATAGGGGGATGAATGCGAAGCGGCGGCGGAGTGCGTTATCAACTAAGGAAATAGAGCGATCGGCGGTGTTCATTGTGCCGATAATGCGGACATTTGTAGGGATTCTAAATAGTTTACCGCTGGCTAGTGTAATAAAGCGCTTTGTGTCTTGTCGGTCATCTAGGAGATACATTAACTCGCCAAATACTTGAGATAGATTTGCGCGATTAATTTCATCAATAATGAGAACGCAAGTGTCTTCACGGGCTTCGGCTTTTTCGCATAATTCTAGGAATCTACCGGGAACTATTGAGTAGGTTAATTGTCCGTTTTGAGTTATTGGGCGCAGGCCTTCGATAAAGTCTTCGTAGGTGTAGGCGGGGTGAAATTGGATAATGTCTGAGAAACCGTCACCGCCGCCGATTAAGTGTTTGGCTAGTTTTTCGGCTATGAAGGTTTTGCCGGTTCCAGGTGGGCCTTGGATGATGGTTTGGCCTTTGCGGTTAATGGCGTCTATCCATTGGGTTAGTTGGGTTGTTTGAAAACCAGTAATTTTTGAGATGTCTGCTAGTTGATACACTGGATTAAATTCCTTTTCATAGACTGAAAGATATTCACTAATAAGAAAAGGTAAATCCTTATTACCAATCAAAAATAAGGGAAATATTTTTTTAAACGTTTGTGCTATGTTGTGAATTATTTGTTTAACAGAATGTGCTAATATTTCGTTCGATGAAAGTGAAATACCGATAAAAACATGAGTAAAACAAATTATTTTTTTTTCCAACTCTAGAGATTTTACTAAAAAGTTTTCAAAGTTGTGTGCATCGACAGGAAAATGTTTCAGGAGACTTTCTAAGAGCTCATAAATACATTTTTCAGATTTTTTTATCAACTCACCATCCTTACTATTAGGGTGCCAAATAGAAGAACCAAAATCATAGGAACCCTCGGAGTTTGGTGTATTTCTATAGTGTAAATAAAAGTCATCTTTAGAGGGAAGCTTATAACATTTAAGAATCTCGATTGAATTAACGTCATTTCTATATTTTTTCTTGTAATTAGATAGCATGAACTTAAACACAGTATTTTTTGCCTCCCAACCAAAAGTTAATGTGTGGTTTTCAACTCTTAACATTAACTGAGGAGCTTCGGGAGTAATCATACTGTTAAAACCCCAGTAGACTACTCCTGATTCCAAATGTTGTGTTTGAATGCTGCCAAAGCTCTCCTGCTTGATCTCTATATATTTTTTAATAAAATCAGGCAACTGCTCTTCTACCTGGCTTAAAATATACTTGACTGGCTTTTCTACATATGTTAAGAAATCTTCTTTGTGTTCCCGGTAAAAATCTGAGCTGGGGTTTTCATGAAGTTCGGTCAATAGGTTAAATGTGTTTTCAGAAAAAGGACATTCAGGATGTACAAAAATTTTTTCCATTTTTTCTGTATGTTTAAGGTGACTCAATTGTTGTTCTTAAATTATTGTAGCCGATCGCCCTTCCCGACACCAGATATCTGAGATGCGATCGCACCCACCATCCTTACCCTCATCAATTGCCCTGCCAAACCAGTAACACTGGCAAAACCTCTAACAATAGTTGCCGGAAAATTTAAACTTGTGTCGAAATTATCTAAACGTGCTATATTCAATTCCGTCAACCCTGAACTGTGCTTTCAGGTAATGCAAATTTACAAACGAGTCAACTGAATGCTCTCTACTTTTAAGAAATTAGCTTCAATTGCAATCATCTTTGCCGCCCTAAAACTTTTACTTAATTATCCGGTTTTCAGAGAAATAGAAAATTATATCGCAAATAGAGACCCAGCAAGTGCTACCTTAGACGCTGGAAATCAGCAGCAAAAATCCAGCAGCCCGCCTCCGTTACCTCCCAAAAAATCACCCGAGCAAAAGTTCGATGTAGTAGTATATGGTGATGAAGTACCGGGTATATGTGCGGCGATATGGGCTAAGAAAACTTTAGGCGCAAAGGGCAAAGTTGCGATCGTGCGATCGAACTACGGAAGAGATCCTTTGGGCGGCTTACTCACCCGCGGCGGTTTAGCTTACATCGATTTAGATAAAATTCCCGGTTGGTATCGCCAACCCTACGCCCAATGTTTTAAGGAATTCTTAGATAAAGCGGATGCGCGCGAATCTTGCTTAGATCCAAAAAAGGCAGATCGAGCTCTCAGGCAAATGCTTTCAGCAGCAAAAGTCAGAGTTATTTCCAACTCAACTCTTACTCCCCACGTCGTAGATAAAAAAATTGAATATGCCGAAGTAAAAGGCAGCACTCTAAAAATTAAAGCCAACTCTTTTATTGACGTAACTCAAGATGCTGAATTGGCTAGAAAAGCCGGATTATCTTATTATACAGGATATGAATCTCAAAATATAAAATCCAAAAATGAAACTTTAGCAGTCTCTGTAGTTCCGAGAATTACAGGTATAACGATGTCCGAATTCCGCAGCATAGAAGATGAAATTCTCTACAATCGGCCTTTGGTAAAAAAGATCAAAGAAAGCATTATGAAATCTAAAGATCCGGCTAGTACAAAATTCTGGCTGAGGAATTTCTGGAGTACCATTTATCAGCCATATACAGACGGCTACGACATCAGAAGCGTAGCTATAGGTGCAGCGTATCACATAGACCGAAATCTGCCCTTTAGCCAAAATAAAGGATTCTTTTTTGATAAGGGCAATGTCTGCGTTTATAACAAAAATGTGCTGTCCTGGAACGGGTTTCTGTTTAAATATCAAGTTCACCAAATCATGAAGATGGAAGCTAACGGCAGAAAACCGACTCCTGAAATGATTAAAGAAATGTCACATCTCCAACACTGGCTACAAAAGAAGTCTGGTAAAGATGTGAGAGTATTTCTTCCAGACGAGATTTATATCAGGCAAACTTTGAACGTTCGCGATGTGATAGATCCGCTGACGGGGAAGGAGATTATCAAAGGAGGAACAGTACCCGAAAAGTCGATCGGCAGTTTTTCCTACGATTTTGATATGCGGGGCGGAGTCAAGAATTTATCTGCGAGAATTCCGCCGCTGCCAGTCTATAATTTCGGGATAGAAAGTGCTTTGGCTAGCAAAGTCAAGAATTTAGCCATTGTCGGGCGATCGTCCGGTTATGTGGGTATGGCGGTATCCGTCGGGCGAATTGCGACGGTGAATATTTATCAAGGACAAGGTGTGGGCGTGGCGGCTGCCTTGGCTAGCAAGTTCGGCGTACCTCTGAATTCGATTACTTCGGCTGAAACGAAAAAAACTCTGGAGACTTTAACCGGGAAAACTACGTATTTGGCGGGGAGAGATACGAGTTATGGAGTTGATTATAAAGAGGTGAAATAATTAAAGATATTAAGAGGATTTAACCGCAGAGGGCGCAGAGGGCGCAGAGAGGAGAGGGATGAGAGGTTTATTTAGGAGAGGATGAGGCGGCGGATTCCTTCTTTTAAAAAGCGGACGTTAAAGTTGATGAGAAGACCGAGAGGATGACCAGTCATTTTCAGATATGAAATAACTTGAGCCTCATGGATAGGAAGTATAGTTTGGACTGACTTTAATTCAACAACGAGGGTGTTGGCAACCAGCATATCGTATCTGCCTTCCCCAACCACAACACCTTTATAAGTTACATTTACTGTAGGTTGAGGTTGAAAAGGAATTCCCCGGCGCGAGAGTTCTTCACGCAACGAATTCTCATATACCGC
The DNA here is from genome assembly GCF_036701945.1 of Microcoleus sp. MON1_C1. Taxonomy (NCBI): domain Bacteria; kingdom Bacillati; phylum Cyanobacteriota; class Cyanophyceae; order Oscillatoriales; family Microcoleaceae; genus Microcoleus; species Microcoleus sp. MON1_C1. The sequence continues at coordinate 8,741 of NZ_JAUBRO010000032.1, forward strand.
TTCCAAAAACCCCGGCCCCAACTCCTTATGAACCTCCATTGCTGCCCCAATCACAGCATAAGTCAACTCATTAAGCTCCTCTCCCAACTCTCCTCTCTCCTCTTCTCAAACCTAGATCGCAATCATAACCCAAAACCCTCCCAGCATTCTTCCCTCTGTGTCCTCTGCGCCCTCTGCGGTTCAAAACTCTTCTCCTCCCTCTCCTGTGGCACAATCATAAATAAGATCAAACTCTCAAGCCACCATGACCGCAAACCTACCACCCCAATACGACCCCCAAGCCACCGAAGCCAAATGGCAAAAATACTGGGAAGACAACCAAACCTTCAAAGCTGACCCAGAAGCCGGCGGCAAACCTTACTGCGTCGTCATTCCGCCGCCCAACGTGACCGGCAGTCTCCACATGGGACACGCTTTTGAAGAGACGCTGATTGATGTCCTCGTCCGCTATCACCGCATGACTGGACGCAATACGCTGTGGTTGCCGGGAACGGATCATGCTAGCATCGCAGTTCAAACTATTCTCGAAAAGCAACTCAAAGCAGAAGGCAAAACTCGCCACGATTTAGGTAGAGAAAAATTCTTGGAACGGGCCTGGGAGTGGAAAGCTGAATCGGGCAATACTATTACTAATCAATTACGCAGTTTGGGCGTGTCTGTTGATTGGTCGCGCGAACGCTTTACGATGGATGAAGGCTTATCCGCTGCGGTTTTAGAAGCGTTTGTCCGTCTGTACGATGAGGGGCTGATTTATCGCGGCAATTACTTGGTGAATTGGTGTCCGGCGAGTCAGTCTGCTGTGTCGGATTTGGAGGTAGACCAGCAGGAAGTTGAAGGCCATTTGTGGCATTTCCGCTATCCTTTGACGGACGGTTCTGGTTATTTGGAGGTGGCGACGACTCGGCCGGAAACGATGCTGGGCGATACTGGGGTGGCTGTGAATCCACAGGACGATCGCTACAAGCATCTTATCGGTAAAACTGTGACTTTGCCGATCGTGAATCGCGAAATCCCAATCATTGCTGATGAGTTTGTCGATCCGACTTTCGGAACTGGTTGTGTCAAGGTGACACCCGCCCACGATCCGAATGACTTCGAGATGGGTAAGCGTCATAATTTGCCGTTTATTAACATCATGAATAAGGACGGCAGTTTAAATGAAAATGCCGGAGAGTTCCAAGGACAAGACCGATTTTTTGCCCGCAAAAATGTGGTGAAGCGGTTAAAAACTGACGGGGTTTTAGTTAAAATAGAAGATTATAAGCATACTGTTCCCTACAGCGAACGCGGCAAAGTCCCGGTCGAACCGTTGATATCTACGCAATGGTTTGTCAAGATAGACCCTCTTTCTCAACGCGCTTTAGAAGCATTAGATCAAAGTAACTCACCAGTCTTTGTTCCTGACAGATGGACAAAGGTTTATCGCGATTGGTTGGTGAAGCTGAAGGATTGGTGTATCTCCAGACAATTGTGGTGGGGACACCAAATCCCGGCTTGGTATGCTGTTAGCGAAACCCAAGGAGAAATTACTGATACAACACCTTTTATAGTTGCGAAAACTGAAGCTGAAGCTAAGGAAAAAGCTAAGGCTAAATTTGGTAATGACGTGCAGCTAGCAAGAGATCCAGACGTATTGGATACTTGGTTTTCGTCCGGTTTGTGGCCTTTCTCAACTCTGGGATGGCCGGATGAAACTAAAGATTTGGAGTTTTACTATCCGACAACTACTTTGGTTACGGGTTTTGATATCATCTTTTTCTGGGTGGCTAGAATGACGATGATGGCAGGACATTTTACTGGAAAGATGCCTTTTGATACTGTTTACATTCACGGTTTGGTGTTGGATGAAAACGGTCAGAAAATGTCTAAGAGTAAAAACAACGGTATCGATCCGCTGCTGTTGATTGGCAAGTACGGTACTGATGCTTTGCGCTACACTTTGGTTAAGGAAGTGGTTGGGGCCGGTCAAAATATTCGCATGGAGTACGATCGCAAAACTGATGAATCGAAATCAGTGGAAGCTTCGCGGAACTTCACGAATAAGTTGTGGAATGCGGCCAGGTTTGTGATGATGAATTTGGAGGGACAGACTCCGGAACAGTTGGGAAGTCCTTCTGGGGGAGGTGGTTTGGAATTGTGCGATCGCTGGATTCTGTCTCGCTATTATCAAGTTGTGCAAGAAAGCCGCAATTGTTTGGAAAATTACGGTTTGGGGGAAGCGGCGAAGGGACTTTATGAGTTTATCTGGGGCGATTTCTGTGACTGGTATATTGAGTTAGTCAAGTCTCGCTTGCAGCAGGATGCTGAACCAAATTCTAAGAAAGTGGCACAGCAAACTTTTGCTTTTGTGTTGGAAGGGATTCTGAAACTGCTGCATCCTTTTATGCCGCACATTACTGAGGAGATTTGGCACACTCTGACTCAAACAGGTGACGATCGATGTTTGGCTTTGCAAGCTTATCCTGAAGCCGATATCTCGCTAATTGATCCAGAGTTAGAACAGCAATTTGAGTTATTGTTTGGTACTATTCGCACTATTCGCAATTTGCGGGCCGATGCTGATATCAAACCCAGTGTGAAGGTGACGGCGATTTTGCAAAGCGAAAGCGAGAAAGAACGCCAAATAATCTCAGATGGAAGCGTTTACATTCAGGATTTGGCAAAAGTCGAAAATCTGACCGTAACTGCGAGTTTGGATGCAGAATCCCCCCTTGGTAATGGGGGTCAAGGGGGGTCAATTGCTGGGGTTGTCGGTACTGTGCAAGTATTGATTCCTCTGGCTGGGGTGGTGGATTTGGCCGCTTTGCGTGCTAAATTAGAGAAGAAGTTGAGCAAGGTGGAAGCTGAAATTAAGCATACTGCGGCGCGCTTGACTAATCAGAAGTTTGTGGATAAGGCTACTCCTGATGTGGTTCAGGGGGCGAGGGATGCTTTGGCGGAAGCCGAAAAACAAGCTGAGATTTTGCGCGATCGGCTAAAGTTGTTTTAAGAGTTGACTGTTGACTGTTGACTGTTGACTGTGGCCGGGGCGGGTTTACGAGATAGTTAGTTTCAAGCATAAATTGTTTGTAAAACCCGCCCCGACGAGATCGCAAATCCTACCATTATCAATTACCAATAGCAGGACGCGGAATGCACGGATACACGGATAGCTGTTTTTACCCATTACCAGTTATGAATAACTAATAAGCAATCACTTATTACCCTCATGTTATATTTAGCCCAAGTACAAAATCAGGAAATTTTAGGCGAGATAAGTCTGCAATTGCTGGCTTGCCAAAATGCTGAGGATACTTGGGCTATGCTTTTTGAAGAAACTGTCTTGACCCTACCGCCAGATTTTGCTCAAAATCCAATTAACTCTGCACCTAATGTTTTAAATGAAGGGATGCTAGTATTAGCAGATATTGGCGAAAATAACCAGGTTGTAAATATTCAAGCAGCTACAAACTGGGTACTACAATTAGTTGAGAAATATTTAACAACAGGCTTTACTCCCGATTTTTTGCAGCAAGAAGCCCAGAAAGCAGAAGATTGGAGGCAATCTCTCACTTTGCAGAGTCAAGAATTGTCTCGCCGCTTGATTGAAGTTGAAGCCCGCCGAGAACAAATTCAAAATTTAGAAGCAAAACTCCAGCAGGAAAAGCAATTGTTGGAAAGTTCGATCGCCCAATTGAAAATTCCGCCCGCTACTCCACTAATTTGACTTATAAATTGACTTAAGTTAACCTAACAAAGTTAGGGACACGGCACTAGCGCATCCCCACAAACCTCATATGCAATTTGCTGGACATCATATAATTTGTAACTTGACAAATACCCCTTACCCGTTGCCGAATCGCCAGCAAAATTGCCTGCGGCTAAAGCACTTTTGACTTCATCCAAGCGGCGGGGAGACACAGCAGTTTCTGAGAATTGCTAACATAAGCCCGCTTCTGGAAAACATCGTACTGATTGCGTTCGATCGCATTTAAGATTCTGCTGTACAGCATAGTAGCAGCCCAAACTGTCCAGCGGATATCGGGACTGAGCACTTTAATTCCCGGTTCGGCGCTGGCGTATAATTTGCGAGCTCGCTGAATTTGAAACCGCATCAATTCCCGCCAGCGGTTGTCAATTACACCGTTGAATAAATCTTCTTCGGTGTAGTTAAACAAGGCTAAGTCTTCTAAGGGTATGTAAATGCGGCCGCGGCGGGCGTCTTCTCCGACATCGCGCAGAATATTAGTCAACTGCTTGGCAATACCCAGGGCTATCGCTTCTTCTTTGGGAATTCTATTCCCCCAATGCCAATTCCAGTTAGCAGCGGAGCTCGATTCGCCTACACCCATGACAGACATCGACATCAGCCCTACAGTACCCGCTACTCGATAACAGTAAAGATTGAGCTCTTCAAAAGTTTCGTAGCGGCTGCGGTACAAGTCCATTTGCTGGCCCGCAATCATCTCTCGAAACGGCTGAATGTCGATCGGGAAACGAGACAGCGTATCCACCAAAGCTACGTCGTAGTCGTCGTGAGGATGGCCGGCAAACACAGATTCTAGGCGTTTTTCCCACAGATTGAGGGTTTCAGGGGTCGTTGCATCAGAACCAGGCCCGTCTACGAGTTCGTCGGTGCGGCGGCACCAGACGTAAATCGCCCAAATCGCCCGACGCTTGGCTTCGGGCATGAGTTGAGTGCCTAAATAAAAATTTTTGGCATAACTCGCGGTGACTTGGCGGCACAGTTCGTAAGAGTCATCCACAGAAGCCAGAGTTCTCATGCACTGGAGTTTTGACAGTTGCAGCATCCGAGAATAAGAAATTTAAAGATTAGAACTGATTTTCCCCCGTTTAGAAAACGGGAGATTTTTTACGTCTTTATGAAAAATTCTTAATTTTTCATTGGTTATTGGCCGTTGAAATAGCCTGCGCTGTCAGCTTACCAGAAAGCACGGCACCTTCCATACTCGCAAGATAACGCTGCATCGTATAATCCCCCGTTAGATAGAAATTGCTAATGGGAGTTGTTTGTGTGGGACGGCACTGCTGGCGTCCGGGAGTAGCTTTGTAGACGGAACGTGGGGTTTTGACTACGTGATATTTGAGCAGTTTGGCTGGTTCTGGGATTTGATCGGGAAAGAGTTTTTCTAACTCGACCATTGTGGCTGCGACGATATCTTCGTCTGATTTGCCTATCCAGTCTTTGGCCGGTGCTAAAACCAGTTCCAGCATGGATTTGTCTGGGTTGGCATATTCGCGGCAGGTGTTGCTCATGTCGGCGTAGACGCTCAGCAGGGGCGATCGCGAGAACAGCAAATGGTCGATTTCAGTTAGCTTGCGATCGAACCACAAGTGTACATTAATGACGGGTACTCCCTCCAAGCCTTCGAGCTGTTTGAAATAATCCATTTCGCCCCAAGGTTTCGGCATCATCAACTTGAGCGGGTCAACCGGCATCGCGGAAACGTAAATATCGGCCGTCAGAATTTCTGACTCTGCCCCTTTTACTCCCCGAATGTGGAAGCCGCGCACCGTGTTGTCATCGTTGAGCAAAAACTCTTTGATGGGTGCATTCAGCCGTACTTCGCCGCCGCGCTCAGTTATGTAGTCTACCATCGGCTGACACAACCTCTCTGTGGGGGAACCGTCTAAAAAGGCCATTTTCGAGCCGTTTTTCTCTTGCAAGAAGCGGTTGAGGGCTGTCAGCAGTATGGTTGCAGAGATTTCGTGGGGGTCGATGAAATTGAGCGCCTTGGACATGGCGATGAATACTTCTTTTTCGACTCTGGGGGGGATGTTTTGCTTTTTGAGCCAGTCGGAAAACGAGTATTTGTCCATTTCTTCGACATAGTTTTGACCCTGAAGCATCGCCGGAATCAAACCTATACCGAAGCGGATTTTTTCGGGCCAGGTGAGCATATCGTTGTTGCTCAAGATGGCTGCGACGCCGTTGAAGGGAGCCGGAAGGTCGGGAAAGTCAAAGCGGGAATAGGTTCCGGGGGTTTCCGGCTGATTGAAAATCATCGAGTGCTCTTTCCATTGCAACCGGTCTTCGATGTCAAGTTCTTTGAAGAGTTGGAGCATATTCGGGTATGCACCGAAGAAGATGTGGAGGCCGGTTTCGTACCAGTCACCGTCTGCATCTTTCCAGGCGGCTACTTTGCCGCCGAGTACGTCCCGACTTTCTAGGAGGATGGGGGTGTGGCCCGCGTCGGTAAGATATTTAGCGCAGGAAAGTCCTGCTAAGCCTGCTCCGGCGATCGCAACTCGCATTTGATACTACTTGGCCTCTGTGTTCGCTTCGGTTTAATTATACTTTACAACTCGTTACATTTTTTTGGGAATCTGTAGGGACACGGCAGTGCTTGGAGGTGTGGGCTTAGCCCGGAAGTCCGCCAGGGACTGAAAGTCCCTGTCTCATAGCGCAAGTCCTCTGAAAGAGGACTGAAGAATACATTAGTCCTCTTTCAGAGGACTTTTGCTTTGAGGCAGGGGTTTAAACCCCTGCCGGACTAAGCGAACTGCGGGCAATATCGTTATTCAGCATTCAGCGATGTCCTGTTTTAAAAGACGCAATACTTCAGTATTAAGGGAAATTGAGGAATTCTTGCTATCATAAATTAAGAGCGAATTTTGATGAATTGCTTAAATTTATGGTACAAACAATTCAAGCTAGAAATGTCGCGTTGAACGATTGGGAAACCAACTTCAAAATTGAGTGGCTTGAGGATGACCAATTCTTTCGCGAGTGGCAAGATGATTTGCCAGAAATCAGTGATTATGAAAAACAACGATTAGACAGAGTGAAAGCAAGTTACAGGAATTTGCTCAAACGTCCCCCACTTCTAGAAAATACAGTCAAAATGGTAGTTCTGTCTCCGTTTTTGGATTTAGCGGATTTTTATCTGGCTCCTTTTCACGTTACTTCAGAAAAATCTGTAGAAATTGTTGACGAAGACGAGGGAGTGATTGTGAGGGGACAGTTGGATGTTTTGGCTTTGTTTCAGGAGTTTTGGGTAGTAGTTATCGAGTCCAAGCAAGCGGCATTTTCTTTGGAAGTAGGCATACCGCAGTTACTAGCTTATATGTTAGCTAATCTCAGTGCCGATCGACCTACTTACGGATTGTTAATGAATGGGGCAGATTTTCTATTTGTTAAATTAGTTAAGGGAGAAACAGCACAGTACGCTTTTTCTCGGAAGTTTTACCTTTTCAATCCGGGGAATGATTTGTACAGTGTGCTGAGTATTTTGAAGCGCCTCGGTCAGTTGAATGTTGGCAATACAGTTTAGAAAGCGATCGCGCTCTTCTGGGGGCGATCGCTCAGAGACGCGGTTGTACTTCGTTTAAATAAAAAATCCACAATGAACTAATTAGAATCCCCAGTCTTATTTAGACCATTGTTCGCAGTGCCGCTAGCCCCCCAAGGTGTAGTGGGTAAAAATAATAGAAAAATCTTTTTTCGAGAGCCGTGGGTTTTTGGTCTTTAGAGGTATCGTAGTATGCCAGAACTAGCGGTGTGAATATAGCGAAAATTTGAATCCAGCTTTTGCAACTAATTGCATATCCGATATTTGCTATAGTCCAGCCGAACCACCAAAGGCGAGATCCTCCTCCTTTCCACCTAATCATCAATAGCGGGCAAGCCACTGCATACCAGCCGTAAGTCACTCCTAAAATTTGAGCACTTACTAGACCTGTGCTTAAAACTGCAATTTTGCGATCGAAGCGTCGGATGTAGCTCAAAGTTAGTGCTGCTACGGCAAAGCTAAACATGATGTTTAACTGTAAATTGCCAAAAAGTAACATATGAGGTATTTGAGAAAGTACCCCAAATAATATCAGTCGAGTAATTAGAGGATTTTTGTCCCCCGGTCGTTTCCAGTTTTGAGCAAATACCCAACTAAACAACGGAAAACTGAGGCGACCGATGATACGCATGGGTTCTGCTTCTAGCATCAATCCGATGTGGTCTATTAGCATTAGAGCGGCGGCCAACCATTTAATTTGATTTTGATTCATACAATTGATTCTCAAATTATGTTAGTAAAAGTTCGTTTGTTGTACTAATTAAATAATCTTTGAGTGGTTGACACAATATATTTACAAGCTTTCGCTTTTTGCGAATTTTTATATGCTATCAATTGCAGTTCATGAATGTGTTTTTAAATGTCTATATTTCGTAGTTTATATATTATTTCGGAAAATAGTATGGGTTTTTATTAAAATCATCAGTACAATTAAATCTACTGTACTCATAATCTTTACTTAAAGCAACACCTAAATTAAACAGAACAAGCTCTCTTTAATATAGGTGTTTAAAAAAAGATACTTAAAAACTCTGTTGTGTACTCCTTAAGGTAGATTTACATTAAACTTATTGATTCGGATAAAATAATAATTGAGTTAATTTTACTGACATCGATCGCGACTACTACACCGACGACGATGCCTCCGCCGCCTACGGTGACTGCTCCATGCAGAATTACTAGAGTGAAGAGGGAAGAGGCGCTGGCGGTAATTTTTTGTTCGGTACAGGTGCGCTAGAGGGAACAGGCGCTGGCGGTAATTTTTTGTTCGGTACAGGTGCGCTAGAAGGAACAGGCGCTGGCGGTAATTTTTGGCTGGGTACAGGTAAAGAAGTTGGTTGGGGTTGGGGTTGAGGCAAACCGGGAACACGGATATATTTCCAATTACCAGTAAACAAGAGGTACATAACACCCGCAAGCACGACACCGCTAACAACAGCAGCAGTAATCTTCCAAACACTGTAGGGACGTTCGCCTTGAACTTCAGCGGTGCGAGCATTAACCATTACTTGATATCGTTGGTTTTGATAACGATAGGCGCACAGCCACACAGGTAGCAAAATATGCTTAAAAGTGATAGCATTGTAATCAGTAGAAATGCTGTGAACCCGCTGCTCGTCGCCACCAATATTCCTACAAACATCCGAGCGAATAGTAGGAGCCATGACATTTTTAGCAGATTCAAATCCTTGAGTGAGAGAAACTTGCGATCGCTGCGCTTCAAACCCAGCTAAATAAGATGAATTGTAAGGGCGCAGCGACTCCTTGAGATGCCAAGGTTCTAACGCATCCAGGCGGGGGCGCTCGACTGAAGTGGTAGCGGGAATCAGAATATCGTCAAAAAAGCGATCGACTTTGCCAGAAGCAGGCCACCACCTGGTATGTTGCACTTCGCGAGTTTTAGTTTCTGTTTCGCCCTGCGAGTTTGTTTCCGTATAAGTTTCAGTTACGTAGTAGTGTTCTCCGCGAGAACCTTGATAGTAACTAACCGTATAAGTGTCGTAAGTCCAAAACGGCAAATAAACCCCTTGAATTTTCTCCTGTTGCGCTAGGGATTTCAAAGCAGAAGGAGCAAACCAGCGGTTGCTTAGCCACTTCTGAATGCTTTCTCTGGCCTGTTTATCAGTAACTTCAAAAGGAACAATTCCCTCTGGATGCAAGCTAGGGTTCGCTTTTGCCGGTTGCGTCACAATTGGAGAAGCACAAAATGGGCATTGGCCCGCTACTTTCGGCGGTTCAAAAGTAACACTTGCTCCGCAATCATTGCATTTTACTTCCAGGGCTGTTGTTGACAAAGTTGTCAGCGTCGTGCGATCGACTTGGAGATATTGTTCGTAAGAGTTCTCCTTTACCTCTTCAGCAGTTTGGGGAATTGCATCTTCCCAGCCGCAGTAAGCACACTTGAGCTTTCCTGCTTGGGGGTTGAACTCTAAATAAGCCCCGCAGCTAGGACAGGGAAAACGTTTAACAGCAGGTTCAGAAGTATTCATAATGGTTAATTGGTGATGTAATTGCTAATCGGTAATCGGGAAACCATACCAATTACCAATTACCAATTAACTAAATATGCAAACAAAAATTTAGGCGGCGGCTGGCGGGGGAGGCGGCGGTACTGTCGCCAACAAAGATGCTAATTCCGGCACTTGCGATGCTAACTTCCAGCCGTCAAAACCCGCACGCCACACCATTACCTGATGTGTCAAACCATTTTGCAGAAGTTGATGTAATTCAAAAGGGCCTGATTGTTGACCGTTTTGGGCAATATACCACTGAGTTTGTATTGGCGGGGGAGGTGGCGGCGGAGTCTGCGATGCTGGCGGCTGCATCATATTTGTCATTTGCTGACCTAGTGCCATTCCCATGCCAAATTCTAATGCTTGATTGCCGCCGCTAGGGTTATTTGCAGATGCTTCTATAGCGTTAGCAGCTTGATATTGGGTATATTGCTGCATATTTCCCAGAAGTCCGATTGAGGCTCGTTTGTCGAGTGCTTCTTCAACTTCAGGCGGCATCGAGATATTTTCAATTAATAGCTGAGTTAACTCTAAGCCAAACTGCTGGATACTTGGCTGTATGGCAACTCGCACCTGTTCGCCCATGTGGGTGTAGTTGGCTGCAAAGTCCAGCAGGGGAACGCGGGAACTGCCAACCCAATTGGCAAAGGCACTGACTATTGTATTGCGGAGTTGATCGGTGATTTCATCTACTTGAAATAGTCCGTCAGTGCTGATTAGTTGCTTTAAGAGTTGTTCTGGATGAGAAACTTTAATGTTGTATGTGCCAAAAGCCCGCATTCGCACTGGGCCGAGTTCGGGATCGCGGATAATTACAGGGTTAGAGGTTCCCCATCTCAGGTTGGTAAATATTTTGGTGTTAAAAAAGTAGACTTCTGCTTTAAAGGGAGAGTTGAAACCGTAGGGCCAACCTTTTAAGGTGCCCAGAACGGGTAAGTTGCGGGTGTACAGTTCGTGCATTCCCGGATCGAAGATATCGGCAACTTGGCCTTCGCTGACAAAGACTGCTATTTGTCCTGGCCGTACAGTTAGTTTAGCACCTTGTGTAATTTCGTTTTGGTGGCGCTCGAATCGATAGGCAATGGTATCGCTGGTATTGTCCAACCATTCGATGATATCGACAAATTCGCCGCGAATCTTGTCAAAGAGTCCCATAGATTTATTTTGGGTTGTTGTTCGATTTTAGCTTCAATAGGAGCGATCGATGTTCCCGATCGCCCTTGTAAAGTTTTTACGTGCGATCGCTGGGGATGGGGGCGATCGCCCTTGCAGGCAATTCACAATTCCGGTTCTATTCCGGCCGATCGCAACTGAGCCCGCAATTGCTCTAATTGGTCTTCGGCTTGTTGAGCTCTTTCTTGTTCGCGATCGGCTCTTTCCCGCTCTTGTTGAGCTCTTTCTACTCCCGATAACAGCAAATTTCCTGCACTCTCCCACCAACGCAGCCAAGGTAACTCAACATTTTGATACCTTCCTTGCCAAATTCCCAATTCCACTCCTAACGGTTCAATGGGATAATGACCGCGCTCATTTGCAGCAACTAATTGATACCTATCTTCGATCGGGTGATAGACTTCAACGCTAGCCTTAGTTACTTCATAAATCCCGTAAAATGCCGGACGGATGACATTTTCATAAATCCAGAATTTACCCGGCTTAGTTTCCTGTTCACCCGATCGCAACAAAGGCGTTCTGTCCCGTTCTTCTGCACCATTGCCCAAGTGACTGCAATACTTCTAATCCGGCCCTTCAGGCTACCTCTATGTTGATGATAGGTATAACTTAAGTATAGGTGTATCTCATTGATTTCGCACCTGAACCCGGTTTAATCCAAAACCAATTAATCGCGCTGGAATATTTCGCAAAATTGGTAACTGCAACAAAAGTGGCGGTGTAAACGGTCGATTTGTATCTAATGCCCCCTTAATAATTCGCTCCTGTACAAACGACTGAAATGCTTGAATGATGCGTGTAGGCAACTCCCGCTGTCGCTGCACCTCTGCCAAATCCCACAGATGCAAGTGATTATTTTTCAGGGACGCGCTGAGTACATTAGCCGCCACGACAGCATCTTGAATAGCATAGTTAATTCCCACACCGCCTACGGGCGACATGACGTGAGCGGCATCCCCAATTAAGACCAAACCGGGACGATACCAGCGGGGAAGGCGACTCGATTCAACGGACAGAAAAGAAATTTGCGACCAATCTTTCAGTTGCTCGACCCTATCTGCAAATTCTGGTGCTAATTCAGCAACAGATTTTTGCAAAGCTTCTATTCCTGAGTCGCGCAATTTCTGATAGCTGCCTTTGAGAATAATATAACCGAGTTGCCAATAATCCAAGCGGTCAATTATGGCTAATAAATGACCTCCAACAGCTCGCCCTCCCACGCCGAACTCTTGGACATCATGGGGACTGCGCGGCAAACGAAACCAAAGGACATCCATCGGCGGGGAAGTTTTAATCGGTTCAAAACCTGCTAATTGGCGAAGGCGGGAAAAGCGACCGTCTGCAGCGACAGTGAGGGTCGATCGCACTTCATGCCATCCCCCGCGTCCCCGGTATCGAATTCCGCACACAACCCCATTTTCTACGATCGTTTCTTGTACGTTAGCTCCCATTACTAGCTGAAAACTGGGGTAGCGCTGCGCTTCGGCAATGATGAATTCGAGAAACTTGACTTGGGGAAGGATAGTGATGTAAGGATACTTGGTTTTAAGACAGGCTAAATCTACGAGTGTGGCGGTATTTCCAGCAGCTTGGATGGTGAGTTGGCGCATTTTTGTATGAGGCAATTCCAGCAATTGTGCTGCTAAACCCAATTGCTCCATAATTTCCATTACTGAGGGATGCAGCGTATCCCCGCGAAATTCTCGATCGAAATCTTTGTGAACTTCTAGCAGCATGACTGGAATGTTTTGCCGCGCTAAAAGTAATGCTAAAACAGCACCAGCCGGCCCACCTCCCACAATGCAGCAGTTGGTATGCTGCACGTCAACGATCCAGTGTTCTTGACAGGCTTCTGAATTTTGAACAGAGTTGACAGTCATATTTTTATGTTCCTGTTTGCTCAACAATCCTGCTAGCTGTTTTTAGTTTAGCAAAAGGCAGTAGTTAATCAATTCTCAACTTTTTTTGGCTCTCAAAAGATGGACATACACGGCTTTCCCAAGTTGACACTCCTACTCCTCGCAGGATCTCGCACATCCACCAGGGGAGCGATCGCAGCCAGCCAACCGCAGCCGCTTGACCAAAGTGAGGCAATCCCCCCGCAGCCCCCGCTTCTCGACGCGGTACAATAAATGCAATCATACTTAACGCTTATATTGAAAAGGCTACACACAACGCCACAGGAGACAACTGACGCATGGGTAAAGTAGTTGGCATTGACCTCGGAACAACAAACTCAGTAGTAGCCGTCATGGAAGGCGGCAAACCGGTTGTGATTGCCAATGCAGAAGGGATGCGGACAACTCCCTCGGTAGTCGCTTTCACAAAGGAAGGAGAACGCCTGGTGGGACAGATGGCCAGACGCCAGACTGTTCTCAACCCGCAAAACACCTTTTACGCCGTCAAGCGGTACATCGGACGCAAATATACCGAACTGACTCCAGAATCAAAGCGCGTCCCGTACACAACTCGCCGCGACGAAAACGGGAACATCAAAATCAAGTGTCCCCGCCTGAAAAAAGATTTTGCCCCAGAGGAAATTTCGGCGATGGTTTTGCGGAAACTGGCTGATGAAGCCAGCCGCTATCTGGGACAAGAGGTAACGGGGGCTGTAATTACTGTTCCCGCTTATTTCAACGACTCGCAGCGACAGGCGACGCGAGATGCGGGACGAATTGCCGGACTTGATGTCAAGCGCATTTTAAATGAGCCGACGGCGGCTTCTTTGGCTTACGGTTTGGAGAGGCGAGAAAGTCAAACTATTTTAGTGTTTGATTTGGGCGGCGGTACTTTTGATGTGTCGATTTTAGACGTGGGAGACGGAGTATTTGAAGTTAAAGCAACTAGCGGCGACACTCAATTAGGTGGCAATGATTTTGACTCTAAAATTGTTGACTGGTTGGCAGAACAATTCTTAGAAAAAGAAGGAATTGATTTGCGTCGCAACCGCCAAGCTTTGCAGCGCTTGATCGAAGCGGCAGAAAAAGCCAAGATTGAGCTGTCGGGAGTCGGTGTCACGGAGATTAATTTGCCGTTTATCGATGCGAATGAAGATGGGCCTTTGCATCTAGAAACGCGGCTGACTCGCGGTCAATTTGAGGGGCTGTGCACAGATTTGGTGCAGCGGCTGCGGCGGCCAGTCAAACAAGCTTTGGCTGATGCAAGTTTGAGTCCTTCTCGCATTGATGAAGTTGTGTTGGTCGGCGGTTCGACTCGGATTCCTTTGGTGCAGGAAGTGGTTCGCAGTTTGATCGATCGAGAACCCAATCAAAATGTGAATCCCGATGAAGTTGTGGCGGTGGGTGCGGCAATTCAAGCGGGTATTTTGGGTGGGGATGTCCGCGATGTGCTGCTGTTGGATGTGACGCCGCTGTCGCTGGGTTTGGAAACTATCGGCGGGGTGATGAAAAAATTGATTCCTCGCAATACTACTATTCCCGTCAGGCGATCGGACATTTTTTCGACTGCTGAAAACAACCAAACTGTGGTAGAAATTCACGTGATCCAAGGGGAACGGGAATTAGGCAGAGATAATAAGTCTTTGGGACGGTTTAAACTAACTGGAATTCCGCCGGCACCGCGAGGGATTCCGCAGGTGCAAGTAGCTTTTGATATTGACGCTAACGGGATGCTGTTGGTGACTGCTTTGGACAAAACTACCGGCAGGGAACAAAGCATTACTGTGCAAGGTGCTTCGACGCTGACTCAGCAGGAAGTGAATCAAATGATTCGCGATGCAGAACAGTTTGCTCAAGCTGATAAGTTGCAGCGGGAAAAGGTGGAAAAACGCAATCGCGCTGAAGCTTTAGCTTATCAAGCCGAGCGGCAGTTGCGGGAAGTTGCGCTCGATCGCGGAATGCAGTTTGCTCAAAGAAGCCGCCAGCGAATTGAAACTTTAATTCGCGAATTGCGAGACAGTTTGGAACGCAATGATGAGCGCGGAGTTGACCAAGTTGGTTCGGATTTGCAGGATGCTCTTTACGATTTGAGCCGGGAAGTTTCCGCGTTTGCGATGGATGACGATGATGACGATTTCTTTGAGTCTGTGAAGCGGACTTTTACGGGCGACGGTACCAAGCGGCGCAGCGATGACAGCAGCTATTATACCAATGCTAAGCCGTACAGGCGATCGACTGTCGATCCAATTCCCGATCGCCCCTATGATCGCACCGGCGATCGTATGAACGATCGCATGGGCGATCGCATGGGCGATCGTATGGGCGATCGTATGGGCGATCGTATGGGCGATCGTATGGGCGATCGTAGAAGCAGTGCTAATCGCCCCACTCGCCCTTATCAAAATCAAAGCGACGATTGGGATGATGACGACGATTGGCTGTAATTGAAGGAAGAAGGAAGAAGGAAGAGGGAAGAAGGAAGAAGGAAAATAACGGATTTTCAGCAGAGAATTTGTGACAGCTCTTTTCCTAATTCTTCTCAGATCCTTTCTTTCTTCTCTCCTACACTAGACTTCTTTGAATTAGATAAAGATTACTATGATAAGTAAGGAGAAAATTATGTTGTATGACCCATAGAGAACAATACATCTGGCAGCGGGGTATTTATCTTTGTCAACTTTGCTATGAATTAACTAATTTTTTTCATTCCTCGGAAATTTATGGTATTACCAGTCCAATTCGCCGTGCATCTGTATCAGTACCAGCTAACATTGCGGAGGGATATGGGCGTGTTACTAGACAAGAGTATATTCGATATTTGCGAATAGCTCTCGGTTCGCTCAGAGAACTGGATACTCATCTAGTGATTTCTGAAAGAGTAGGGTTAGCCGCACCAGAAAAAATCTCACCAGTTATCAAAGAAGCAGATGAACTCACCCGATTAATTGTCAGTACAATCAACAAACTAGAAGGATAAAACATCATCCTTCATCCCTCATCCCTCCTCCTTCATCCCTTATCCTTCTTCCTTCATCCCTCATCCCTCTTCCTTCTTCCTTCTTCCTTCTTCCCTCTTCCTTCTTCCTTCTTCCTTCTTCCTTCTTCCTTCTCCAACTATGCAGAATTTTCGCAATTACTATCTAATTTTGGGAGTACCCAAAGATGCCACGGCTGATGAGATAAAAAAAGCCTATCGACGGCTAGCCAGACAGTTGCACCCTGATGTAAATCCAGGTGATAAATCTGCTGAAGATAGGTTTAAGGATATTAATGAAGCTTATGATATTCTTTCCGATCTCGACAAGCGCGCTCAATACGATCAGTTTAGTAAATTCTGGAAACAAAAGGGATTTCAAGGAAAGCAAGGGGTACGACTTCCCAATTTCAAAACTTGGGGAAACAGTAAAACAACCCGCAAAAAACCGGCCGAAGAGGTCGATTTTAGTGATTACTCGGATTTTAATAAATTTCTCGACCAAGTGCTCGGAAGACGCCGGGAAGTGAGGATGGCGACAGCGAATGATGCACCGGGAGTAGCCTCCTCTGAACCGTGGAGTACGGCTTCTAAGAAAACGAGTTATGTTGCTAATTCTCGCCCACCTAGAAGGGATTTCGACGATCGCGAAATGCGACGGGATTTCGACGATCGCGAAATGCGACGAGAAACAGTCGATCGCGAAATGCGACGAGAAACAGTCGATCGAGAAATGCGACGGGAGATAGTCGATCGCGAAATCAGAAGGGATATAGCCGATCGCGAAATGCGACGGGAAATTAGGGAAACAGTCGATCGCGAAACGAGAAGAGACATTGAGGCCAGGCTAACTCTGCCTTTAGAAAGGGCTTATTCGGGCGGTACCGAGCGAATTCGTCTGGAAGATGGGCGAGCGATCGAGGTGAATCTGCCTCCTGCTATGGTATCAGGCCAGCGGATTCGCTTGCGAAATCAAGGTATTGGTGGCGGAGATTTATATTTGAAAATCACGGTTTCTCCCCATCAATTTTTTCGATTGGAAATGTCAGATATTTGCTGCGAATTGCCTCTGACTCCCAGCGAAGCGGTGTTAGGCGGAGATATTGAAGTACCGACGCTGGATGGCTTGGTAAAGATGAAATTGCCACCGGGAGTAACGTCTGGAAAGCGGTTGCGGCTGGCTAACAAGGGCTATCCGACGGGAAATGGCGATCGGGGCGATCAATTGGTAGAAATTCAGGTGTTAATTCCCAAAGAAATTAGTGAGGAGGAACGGGAATTATACGAAAAGTTGCGGCAGGTTGAGTCTTTTAAACCGCGTCAGGATTTATCGGTTTAATGTAGAGTACGCAATGCGCCCGCTTAATTTTGTAGGGGCGCAATAATGCGCGCCTTACTACTAATCGTGTACGAAAAATTAGGAGATGCTGGGCTAAATTTTACTGACATATCAGATTTAGCCACTTGGCTGTAAATAGATGATATCAAGTCCGTGGGTATACCAATTATTCATCTCTCTCTTCTCTAACTCAGCGCCCTCTGCGGCCTCTGCGGTTTAATAATTCCGAAACAACCGTAAACGATAGGATTTGTCGCCAGAATAGCCGATCGCACTTTCAGCAATCCTGAATCGCATAAGTAAAATTACTGTTGTGATTATTCCTGAACTAGCAGAGAATTAACAATAAGGTAATTTTCCCCCAATCAGGAGCAGTCTGCCGCCATGACTCAAATGCCCCCTCAATGCACCAGTCTGCAAGAGCAAGTTGATTCTTTAGTGCAACTGCTGCGTCAGGAATCGTCTTTGCGACAACAAGATATCACGGCGGTACAAGCTTCTCTGAAAAAGGCAATTTCTCCTGAGTTTGAAATTGTGTTTGCTGGCGCTTTCAGTGCGGGAAAATCTATGTTAATTAATGCTTTGCTGGAGCGAGAATTGCTCTACAGTGCAGAAGGACACGCGACAGGTACGGAATGTTATATCGCCTTTGCTGAGCCGGAAAAAGAGCGCGTTGTTCTAACTTTTTTGAGCGAGTTTGAGATTCGCCAGCAAGCTTCTGTGCTTTGCCATCAGTTAGGTTTAACTACTGAACTTAATATTAATCAAACAGATGTAGTGTCGCTGTTGTCTCAGGGCTGTAACATAATTATTGAAACGGAAGGCGGCGAAAATAAATCCGAGCTAGCCAAAAAAGCTAAGGCTTTGATGCTGCTTTTAGAAGGTTTTGAGGCAAATCGCGATCGCATCCAAACTCTCGAAAACGCTACCTACTCGATGGAACAGTTTAACTTTTCCAATCTCAAGGAAGCTGCTAGTTATGCCCGTCGCGGTAGCAACAGTGCTGTACTCAAGCGAGTTGAATATTACTGTTATCATCCCTTGCTACAAGATGGCAATATTATTATCGATACGCCGGGGATTGATGCGCCCGTGCAGCGGGATGCAGAATTGACTTATGATAAGATTGAAAGCCCGGATACTTCGGCGGTTGTCTGCGTGTTGAAAGCGGCTTCGTCTGGGGAAATGACGACGGAGGAAACCGAGTTGATGGAAAAAACACGGGGAAATCCGGGAATTCGCGATCGACTGTTTTACATTTTCAACCGCATCGACGAAACTTGGTACAACACGCAACTGCGACAGCGCTTAGAAAATCTGATTAATTCCGACTTTCGCGATACTGCGAGAGTTTACAAAACTAGCGGATTGTTGGGATTTTACGGAAGTTTGATTCGAGGGACAACAGGGCGCGATCGCTTTGGTTTAAATACCATCTTTGCCAGCAGTCAAGGGCGAGTTTCTGGAGATGATAAATTAGATTCAGAATTGCTCGGTAATAGTGAAGAAACTCCGCAATTTGTTAGTGAATTTAATCGCTACTGTGCGAACTCCGGCAAGCTATCTCCGAGCAAATTTCGCATTTCAGTTAACAGCTACGAAACACCCAATGAAAACTACGTGCGGATTCTGGCAGAGCAAGGACAACCATTAATTGGTCAATTAATTCAAGATAGCGGGATCGAAGATTTTCGCACAGCCATCACCCGTTATCTCACCGAAGAAAAACGCCCGCAACTGTTCAAAAATTTAGCTGACGACTTAGAAGACTTGTGCATTCAACTGCGGAAACATTACCAAACAATTCAGCGGAATTTGGACAGCCAGCCCCGCGAAATTGAAGCAATGAAAGCACAAGAACTTTTGCGGCTAAATCAAGAATTGCAGCAAGTCGGACAGGATTTTAGGGAACATATCGCCGAAGAAGTCAATGAAATGATTATGAATAAATGCGATATTTTCGATACAGACTTTCGGCAATTGCAATCTCGGATGATCCGGCGCTTGGATGAATTGTTAGACGGATTTTCTGTTGAGGCGGCTTACGGACGCACTTTGCGGAATCATCCCCGCAATGCCACAGCACCTTTAATTGCTGTTTTAGTTGAGGCACTTTACTATTTAGCGAATCAGTTGGAAGATATTTTAGTAGAGGCTACTAAGTCACTGGTTGATAATTATTTCCAGTATTTGAAAGATAGCGTTCGCAAGTCTGAATACTATCGATTACTTTATCGGTTGTTGGGGAATGACGGGGGAATTGAACAGCAGTTAGAGGAGTTATCAAAGCGGGTTTCTGAGGCTTTGGTAAATGCGGCGGGCGTTGAGTGCGATCGCTACGTGCGAGAAAGTCCCCGTTTTTACGACGAAGGTACATTTTCGATTTATCAATTCCGGGAAACATTGCAGCAAACTTCTCAAGGTTACGACTGCGAAAACATGGTTGACGCCCAACCGGCAATTCGGCAATTATTGCGGCTGGATTTTGAGCCGAAAGTATCTAGAACTATTCGGCAAACTTTCCGCCAAACTGTCAACCAAACGCTGAAAGAGCATTTGTTGCCGCTGGCCCAAAAGCAAGCTGATGATATTTTGCAGAAATACAGTCAAGCCCGCGATTATTTGGAACAAACTTTGGCACAGGAGGCGGAGGAAAAGATTGCTGGGAATCTGCGGCGGCAAGCTGAGAATGAGCAGAAGATTCAAGAGTACGATCGGGCGGTTTCTGGGATTAATAGTTGTTTGCAGGCGATGAAGTTGCACGAGCATTTGTTGCCGGTAATCGGGCAAAATGATAGCGTTGCGGTGGATGGTGAATGAGTGCTATTTTGGCGAATAGAATTCGCCGCTCTCTTGATTCTGTTTATTGTGCTATAATAGCTAACAAAGAGCGACTTTAATCCTATGAATATTCGCCAAAAACTTTTAACAATCATCGAACAACTTCCAGAGGATAAGTTAGCAACACTTCTGAACATAGCCCTATTCTTGAAAAGTGGGAAAGAATCTGTTCAACCGATGCTTGTATCCCAAGCTTATCAAGATTGGCTGAGTGCGGAAAATGACATTTTTGACGAAATATTTGCCGACTGAGCCATCAAACATCCGCGTTCATTCGCGTTCATCTGCAGTTAAAATTCATGGCTAAAAAACCTATGAGGTTAGATCAATATGGAAGATAAATTTGATTTTCACAACTGCGGTAATGAGGATGCTTTATCTTTCGGTAACGCAATGCTTAAAGTAGAAAAACTCAAGGAAACAGTAAATAGAGTTTTGCCTGAAAATGGGTTAGGACAAACACTCAATCAGTTCTTAAGCCAGCAAGCCCTAAATATTGATGTACCTTTAACTACCGATCAAACACGTCGTTTATATGAGAACTGGTTTGGTGAAGGTATAGATTGTGAAATTCTCAGAGTGGGTGCTAATGGCTGGAAGAAAGGAAAGATTAAACTCAAACTCAATGTCACTATAGAGTTTTGCCCCGACGAACCTGAAGTAGAAGAAACACCAGAAAACAACGAATCAGAAACTAGCAAACCAGAATCCCCCCTCGATGATTTGCGTCGCCAACTTCTCCCTCAAGAAAACTCACCCAGCTAATCCATCAAACATCTGCGTTAATTCGCGTTCATCTGCGGTTAAAAATCATCATGTCTAAAACCCCAAGAATTCCCATTCCCCCAGAAGTCAGAAAATATGTATTCACCCGCAATAAATACCAATGCCAAAGCTGCGGTCAAACCAAACTAGAAACCCAACTGACGATCGATCATATCATCCCCCTAGCCCGCGGCGGCAGCAACGACATCAGCAACTTGCAAACCCTCTGCGGCACCTGCAACCAAAAGAAAACCGACAAACTAGACCCGCGCTTCAGGCGACACTTTGACCTTTGATATTTAACAGTATAATAAAATCAGCAATTTAAGCTTGAAATTGCTAATCTCTGTTCGATCGCACTTTTAATCCCTAGCTTGGATAACTGCAATGGTGACAAAAACAGTTGACGTGCAAGAAGCACAGACAAATTTAAAAGAGTTATTATCTCTAGCACTTAAAGGCATAGAGGTTGTTCTCACAGAAGGCGGCATTCCCCTTGTCCGTTTAGCGCCCATTGCATCCCCCACTAAGCAGCGTACAGCGGGATTGCACGCAGGAGCAATCTGGACAAGTAATGATTTTGATGAACCGTTACCAGACGAATTTTGGACAGGGAATCTATGAAATTACTGCTGGATACTCATACATTCATTTGGTGGGATAGTTCTCCCCAAAAGCTTTCACCAAAGGCTTTGGCATTGTGCCAAAACCCAGAAAATATTTTGCTTTTAAGCCTGGGCAGCATTTGGGAAATGCAAATCAAGCTCCAACTGGGGAAGCTGAGTCTCAATCTGCCTTTACCAGAACTTATAGAAAGTCAGCAACAGACTAATAATATACAAGTCTTACCTATTAATTTAACTCATCTTTTTACCTTGGATAGCCTACCCAACCATCACAAAGATCCGTTCGATCGCCTGTTAATTTCTCAAGCGATTGTAGAAGACGCTGTGCTGGTGAGTGGCGATTCCATACTAGCGAACTATCCCGTAAAAATAGAGTGGTAAGTCTACCATCTATAATACCGATAAGGATCGTCCCCATTCTCAAAATCCGTCTTGTAATCCCAGTGATAAAACTCCCGACTCGAACCGTTAAACACAGAACCATCCGCTTTAAAACTCGCCCCTAAATTAGCCAAAATCTGAGCATTTGCCCTGGTTTGCCGCCAGCGAGTAAAACGCAAATAAGTCTTAGTATCAGCATTCAAACTGTCCGGTTCAATCTGAGAGAAAATCGCCACACCCTTGCCAACTTTTACCCGACTTAACAAACCGTCAGCGCCGATTTCTCCCCCAGACTTAATCAACCAAGTATCATAAAAAGAGCGCGATCGCAAATCTGAGGCGCTAACCCCCTTCACCTCATCCCAACTCGGAACCGCCAGCGAACCCCCAAAATCCTGCGCTTGCTGCAAACCCACGCCCAAACCCGCAACAGGCACTTGACGCGGCAAGAAAAACGCCTTCCCGCCAGCATTCAAATAACCGCGCAAATCTGCATCTTTCAGATTCGCTTCTCTCCCCACAATGACCATACCAACATCATTAGAAAGCGAACTAGCGCGCTGATAAATTACCCCCAAACTGTCCAACTTTTGGGCATCTCCATCTCCCCCTATTAAAACCACTTTATCCGGCTTTCCAACCACCGGAGAATTCATCCCGTAACTCACAATTTGTTGCACTAACTGCGCCGCCGCAGCATCTACAGAATAATGGTCTTCCAAATCCAACTCGTTTAAAATCAGCCGCCCTTTTCCGTAATCCAATTCCATCAGCGGCGAATAAGCTAAATCAAACTCAGATTCCAAAATGGGGCGCCAACCGCTGCGGTGCGGTTTCTCAATTGAAGCGCTACTGACACCGCCGCGATTTCCCCAACGCCAGCCGTACCAAGGTTTATTTGCCGGACTCAAATTAGGGCCAGTTTTGATCGTATCTGGATAAGCTTCAAGCAGCGTGCTTTCCCCAACCCAATCCCGCAAATCTTCACTGTCTAAACCGCTAATTGCGGGATGGTTGCTGTCAACTGGATAAGCGCGGCGGCTGACGTGGACAGCAACCCGGAAACCCGTATTTTTCAGCCAATCCCTGCGCTGAGGAAACACAATTGCTTTGCCACCGTTTCGGACAAAATTTTCTACACTTCCCGGCAATTGTTGCCCGCTCGAAAACGCTTCCCTACCGATAATTAATAGCGATGAAACTTGCGAACCATTCCACGGTACAAGCGGATGACCTAACTGTTTTAACATTGCCGAGGTTTTGCCCGCTGGATCGAAGATTGTCAGGGTATCCTTGCTTTTGGCTTGATTGGGAAAAACCCGGAAAGCAAATGTATCAGAATGCGATCGATCGCCCACCCGTGCACTCAAGCGAATTTCGCCGTCAGCCTTGCTAGAAATGGTATTTGGCAAATTTACGTCTATTGGGAAAAACAGCGTGCCTGCCGACTCAATTCTCCCTTTTTGCTCGCCTTTTTTTACTTCTTTCCCCCCCTCCAAAACCCGCCAATTAAACGAAAATTCTTGTGGCGCCCGCGTATCGTTAATTAACACTACTTGCTTTGCCAGTTTTCCGCCCACCAACAAATTGTGATCTTTCGCAGTAAAAACCGGGCTAGCACCAGCAATCCAAGCCAAAGTCGAGCTATTATTCTTCATAATTGCCTCGCCCCCAGGATGAACAGTGTAAGCTTCGGGCTGCAAATAATTCAAACGATGATTCGAGACTTGCTTCAAATAAACTCCGCGGCGACCAGGTTGAAATCCCCCCATATCGACCTTTTTTCTGCCAGCCTCGGAAATTTCCCAACCGTGTCCGTCATTCCAAGGAATCATCCCCCCAGACATTCCAAAAGTCCGCCAACTCCGCCAAGTATTTGTACTGAATAACTGCTGCAACTTTTGAAAAGCTGGTGCAAAATCTAACTCTTTTTTACCATGCCAGCTTTGATACTCCTGACCCTTGACAAATTGCTCGCGAATTTTAGCTTTATAAGCGGCAGTTTCCAACTCGTAAGCCTGCTTGCCCAAATAAATTGCAGCAAACTCTGTCATCCAAGGTTCGCTGACAATTACCTGACCAAAACCTTTGCGGTTCCGCATCATCGTTGCGTGCAGAGGAGTCCCAAACTCGACTGCCATGTAGGGCATTTCCCCGGTTTTGCTCCACTCCGAAATCCACTCTTCCCGTTCTTGCAAGGGAATCATATTTAAATAAGTATTCACCCCATAAACATCGCCGAAGTTGGCGCCGTGGTGTATCATGACAGGTCTGGTTGGGTCTGCCGATTTAATCGCACCTAAAGCCTCATTTCCTAGGGGAGTGTTGGCCCGCAAACGCTCGTTTTCCGACTGACTGATAGTTCCTTCTACTTTTCTTTTGCCGATGCGACGGGGATTTTGGTCGTCAGCGTTGGCGAAAAAATTAGGACTTGTCGCCCACATTAATACTGATGGATGATTGCGGTAGCGGCGCATTTCTGCCACCATTAGGGCTTTCCAGCGGTTCTTCCACTGGGGGTTATTCCACTTGCCGCTCCAAGCCAGAGGAGTCATGTCTAAAGCGGGAGCTATAATTGGAAAACCTTTGAGGTCTGCTCTTTCGGAAAATAACTCTCGGAAGTTCCACTTACCCCGTTCGTCGTGATTCCAAGGCCACATTTCTGTTATGTTAAAACCGGCTTTTACATAGCTGTCAATTAGCCTGTCAGAAACTTCTACTGTCCCGCCTTCCCAAGAATCGGAGTGCATGTTTGGTCGCAGCCGCAATTCGGTTCCGTTTAAGAAAAATTTGCGCCCTTCTATCCAAAATTCGCGGAAGCCAAAAGGTTGGTCGTATTGCGTGTTAACGCCGCTGCCTTTTACTTCTAATTTCAGGGTGTAAAGGTTTGGTTTGCCGACATCCCAAAGACGGGGATTTGGCCAATTCCACTGGACTTGTACGGTTTGAATTGGTTTAGCTTGAACCTGAGCTGTTCCGGTAAATTTTTGTTCTACTTTGCCTTTTTGGTCGAGCATTTGCGCGATTAGTTCAACTTGACCGTTTTGGGCAACGTCTTTGAGTTCTACATCTAATTTAATTTGCTTTTTTCTGGTGGAAGTTTGGACGAATAGGTCGCTAATTAGCGGGCCTGGGGGAACGCTGAAAACCCGCACTTCGCCGATGATTCCCCGCGATTGCAACTTGGATTTTTCTGTGTAAATTTCTGTGGAGTCCATGATGACGGCTTTTTCTTTTTCGTCGGATACTGCCACGACGAAAATAGATATGGTGTTTTGACCTGGTTTTGCTACTTTGGTAATTTCAATAGTGCCGTAGGGCCATGGGATTTGACCGCAGTTAATGCCGTTGACAAAGATGACTGCATCTGTGCTGACTCTGGCTAAGTCGAGAAAAATTCGGCGGTTTGTCCAGTCGCCGGGAATGTCTATATTTCTCTGATACCAAGCTTTTGATAGTTGTTTACTGTTGAAGTTTTCCCAATCTTTGCCGCTGCCGCGAGTGATGATTCCGGGTACGGATTCGTTGTTTTCTTTTTGCCAGTCTCCAGGCACCGAAATGGAACCCCAATTTGGAGAGACGGGGGGGTTTTGGGGGTTGCCAACTGCGGGGACAAATTGCCAAGTTCCGTTGAGATAGATTTGGGATCGTTTG
The DNA here is from genome assembly GCF_036701945.1 of Microcoleus sp. MON1_C1. NCBI lineage: Bacteria > Bacillati > Cyanobacteriota > Cyanophyceae > Oscillatoriales > Microcoleaceae > Microcoleus > Microcoleus sp. MON1_C1. The sequence continues at coordinate 34,197 of NZ_JAUBRO010000032.1, forward strand.
TTGTCGATCGCCCCGACGGCCAGGGTGGTAAGATTGGGGAAGCCGATCGATATCGCTGAGCTGCTACCTGCGTTGGGATATTGAAGCGCGTAACCGACGAATCCAAAGAGGGTGGCGGCTGCGAAAAATAACCCGATAATTTTTGCCAGCTTGTCATTCACTCGCTTATTGCTCCCAAAAATTAGATAATCTAATTTGTCCCTGGATCTATGATAGCAGTTGATTCAGCACCAATCCCGCTGCCAATCTGTCTCTGGGAAGATGGCACGCGACCCACAAATGTGGTTTTGTAGAGAAAAAATAAATACTTAGTTTTAACTAAGTTTTAACGAGGTTGTTTCATCGACATAAGCAATAGTGCGATCGCGCCATCGCTACAGGTCAACAAAAATGAGTTGGTTTCAGGTCTTGGCCTCACCCATTACATCCTACAAAATTGCTCTATTTAGTGCCAGCACCGCTTTACTGCTGACAACTCTGTTACTGTTTTCCTTCCAGGCAGCTCCTGCAATCTTACTTTTGGCCGCTGCAATGGTTATCGCTTGGTATGCTGGCTTAAATTCCGCAGAACAAAAAGTAGAAATAGAACGTAAGATTATTTCCCAAATAGTTGACACCACAGCTTGCTTGATTGTAGTTCTCGACAGCCAAGGACGGATTGTCCGGTTTAACCAAGCTTGCGAAAAAACTACAGGCTACTCGGCAGCAGAAGTAATCAATAAATATGTTTGGGATTTATTTTTGATTTCCGAAGAAATAGAACCCGTTAAAACAGTTTTTACCAAGCTCAAAGCCGAAAATTTTCACAGCGAATATCAAAATTATTGGCGCACTAAAAATGGGGAGCAGCGCTTAATTTCTTGGTCTAATACTGTGACCTTAGATGGCGAGGGTTTGGTGGAATATGTGATAGGAACAGGCATCGATATTACTGACCGCAAACAAGCAGAAATAGCCCTAGCTTTATCCTACACTAACCTAGAAAGCCACGTCAAACAACGCACAGCAGAACTAACAGTAGCTAAAGAAGCGCTGCAAGCTCAAGAAGAACGATTTCGCTGTTTAAGTTCGTGTTCGCCAGTCGGCATTTTTATGGCCGATTCCCAGGGGCGCTACACCTATGCAAACCCACGCTGTCAGGCTATTTGCGGCTTAAGTGTGACAGAACTTTTAGGAGACGGTTGGGAGAAGTGCATTCACCCGGAAGACAGCGATCGCGTATTGAGCCGATGGCTGGATTATACTCGGCAAGGTGGAGAATATGCGATCGAGTATCGCCTGCAAACACCAGAGGGCATTGTGCGCTGGATTAACGTTTGTTCCTCGCGGATGTTCTCGGACTCCGGCGAACTCATCGGATACGTGGGCACGGTGAGAGATGTGACCGAAAGACAACAAGCGCAAGCAGCTTTGAAAAGCAGCGAACAGCAACTGAGAACGCTGCTAGAAAATACGCCAGATATCATTATTCGCGCTGACAAAGATATGCGTTATATTTATGTCAATCAAGCAGTAGAAAGAAGCCAAGGAAAACCAATTTCATTCTTCCTGGGTAAAACCAGTCAAGAAATAGGAATGCCGCCGGAACAGTGCCAGATGTGGGATGAAACCCTGCACAAAGTGTTAGAAACAGGTCAAAAAGAAATTATCGAATTTGAGGCTTTCTCAATCAACGGTATCCGAAGTTATCAATCCCACGTAGTTCCAGAATTGGACAAAAATGGCGTACCAGAATCAGCCTTAATTGTCGCTCGCGATATCACAGAAATAAAACTTGCGGAAACTCAAAGATTGCAGTTAACAATCGAGCAAACAGCGAGGGAAAAAGCGGAAATTGAACAGCAGCGCTCGGCATTTTTAGCAGAAGTCAGCAAAATGCTGGCTGATGCGTTTGACGGGGAAACGGCGCTGCAAAAGGTAGCAGAATTAGCAATAAATTCGATCGCCGACGGGTGCTGCATTCATTTGACCGAAACCGACTCAAAAGTGCGGCTAGTGGCTGTGGCTCACGCAGAGCCCTCCACGATTGATACTATTAATAACTTGAGAATCCGCAGTTCGATCGCCGAGAATGCTGTTAACGGCTATCCCCTGGTAATCCGCACCGGAACATCCGAACTAATTGCCGAAGTGGATGAGGAAATTTTAGCAGCAGGAGCCGACAATGCAGCAGAATTGGAAATATTGCGATCGCTCAATATCGGATCTCACGCTTGCGTACCGCTGAAAGCCCGCGGGCGGGTAATGGGTTCCATCACTTGCTTTACCTCGAAGTTGGGCCGCCGCTACAGTGCAGAAGACATGGCAATGCTAGAAGATTTAGCATACCGCGTGGCGATCGCCCTAGACAACGCCAGACTTTACACAGAAGCGCAGCAAGCACTATCTCAAACATCGCAATCCTTCGCCTTAATTGACTCGCTATTAGAAGCATCTCCCCTAGCGATTTGCTTTCTGGATCGCGAAATGCACTTCATCCGTATCAATCAAGTTTTAGCCGAGCTCCACGGTTTGCCCGCCGAACAGCATATTGGTAAAGACTTCCGCCAATTGTTTCCAGAAAGCGCCGCCAAATGGGCACCAATAATTCAACAAGTTTTAGAAACCGGTCAGCCTCTTTTAAACCTAGAAATTAGCGGCGAACCTCCGGGAAAACCAGGATATTTCGGCTACTGGCTCGCCAACTACTACCCAGTGAAAAATGAAAGGGGAGAAATAATCGGAGTAGGCCTAATTATCACAGATATTACCGCAGCAAAACAAACCGAATTAGCTTTGCGGGAAAGCGAAATGCGCTTCCGCAGCGTGGTAGAATCTAACATAATCGGCATTGGTTTCTGGGATGCCAGCGGGGAAGTTACGGACGCTAACGACGCCTTACTGGAAATGATCGGATATACAAGGGAAGACTTAGCTTCGAGACAGATCCGCTGGCTCGAACTTACGGCGCCGGAATATCTAGAACTCGATCGCGTCGCCCTCGCGCAAGTCGAAGCAGAAGGAAGTTGCGCGCCTTTTGAAAAAGAATATCTCCGCAAAGACGGCACGCGCTTCCCAGTTTTAGTCGGCGGCGGAAACTTCCAAGGATGCAAAGACAAAGGAGCATTCTTCGTACTCGATATCACCGATCGCAAACAAGCCCAAAATCAACTTCGAGAAAACGAAATACGCATTCGCCGCCAACTAGCAGAACTCGACTTAGTTTACAAAACCACACCAGTCGGGCTGTGCTTTGTCGATACCAATTTGCGCTACATCCGCCTGAACGAATGCCTCGCTGCGATCAACGGCAGATCGATCGCAGAGCACCTCGGGCGCACCGTTAGGGAAGTAATTCCCGAAATGGCCGATATGGTAGAGCGGATTTACCGCCAAGTGCTGGCGACGCAAACCCCCGTGCTCGACTTGGAAATTAAGGCCGAAACCAAGCAACAGCCGGGAGTTTTGCGGGATTGGCAAATCAGCTTTTACCCCGTGAACGATGAATCAGGAACACTGCTGGGAGTTAGCACGGTGGTTGCCGAAATCACCGATCGCAAAGAAGCAAAACGGGTAATGCAGCAAAGCGAAGCCATATTCCGGCGGCTGTTCGAGTCAAATATTTTCGGAGTCGCGATCGGCGATTTTACCGGCCGCATCGCCTACGCCAACCAATCCCTGCTCAACATGGTCGGCTACACCCGCTCAGACTTGCTCTCGGGTAAAATGCGGTGGGACAGGATGACCCCCCCCGAATACCTGCACCTCGACGCCTTAGCGGCCCAAGAACTGCGGGCTAAGGGAGTCGCAACTCCTTTCAAGAAAGAGTACATCCGCAAAGATGGCAGCCGCGTGCCGATTCTGATGGGCGGAACCACTCTGTCCCCGGACGATCGCGAACCCGAGACGATCGTCGCATTCTTCATCGACTTGACCGAGATATCCCGCGTGGAAGCAGAACTCAAAAACAATCAAGAACGGCTGCAAATCGCTCAGCAAGCAGGCAAAATCGGAACTTTTGAATGGAACGTCCAAACCGGCGATATCGCCTGTACGCCGGAGTTAGAGGCTTTGTACGGGCTGCCGGCCGGCGCTATCGACAGCTATCAAAGTTGGGCCCAAATGGTGCATCCAGACGATCGCGCTGTTACCGAACAGCAGGTAAAAGCTGCGGGGGCGTCCGGGGAGGAATTAAACATAGAGTTCCGCATCTGCCGCCCGGACAAAAGCGTGGGCTGGATTGCTTGCAGGGCTAGGGTGTTTCAGGGCGATGGGGGTTTGCCTTTGCGGATGATCGGGGTGAACGTCGATATCAGCGCTCGCAAACAAGCAGAAGCAGCGCGATCGCACATCCATCAAACTTTAGAAGCCTTGATTCAGGCTTGTCCCCTAGCAGTTACCGTTTTGGACTGCGAGGACGGGACTGTGAAAATGTGGAACCCAGCCGCCGAGAGGATTTTTGGCTGGCCCGAATCAGAGGCGGTAGGTCAATTTATACCCAGCGTTCCTGCAGACAAGCGGGAGGAATTCACGGCTAATTTGAAAGGAATTCGCGAAGGAAACGCGATCGCCGGCATGGAAACCCAGCGCCAAAGGAAAGACGGCAGCTCGATCGACATCAGTTTGTGGGCAACTCCAGTCCGCGACAGCAACGGCAATATCAACTGTATGTCGATCGTCGCCGACATCAGCGAGCGCAAGCAAGTCGAGGCCCAACGCGCTCAGTTGCTCGAGCGCGAACAGGCCGCGCGGGCGGAAGCAGAAGCTATCAGCCGCCGGAAAGACGAGTTTCTAGACACTCTTTCCCACGAACTCCGCACGCCTATAAATGTGATTATGGGCTGGGCGCAGAGGCTGCGCGCCCTCCCCTATACGGAAGATGATTTAGCTTGCGGTTTGGAAGCGATCGAGCGTCAGTCGAAGGTGCAGGTGCAGGTAGTGGAAGATTTGCTCGATGTTTCCCGGATTATTCAAGGTAAGCTGGCTCTGAAACCCGGCTGGTTCATCATGAAACCGACGATCGAGGTTGCTCTGAATTCTGTTCGTTTTGCAGCCCAGGCCAAGTCTGTCACCGTTTCGTCAGAATTGGACCCCGCAGTCAACTTGATGTGGGGCGACGCCCAGAGGTTGCAGCAGGTAATGTCGAATTTGCTGACTAATGCCGTCAAGTTTACGCCCTCTGGAGGAACTGTAAAAATGCGCTTATCTGCGGTAGCTGTTACCAATTCCTCATCACCTAATTACGTGCAAATTACTGTCAGCGATACCGGAAAGGGCATTTCTGCTGAGTTTCTGCCCTACGTATTCGATCGCTTCCGACAAGCAGACAGTTCGCTTACGAGGCATCAAAACGGTTTGGGACTGGGATTAGCGATCGTCCGGCACTTGGTGGAACTCCACGGCGGCACTGTGACGGCGGAAAGTCCCGGTAAAGACAAGGGTGCGACATTTACGGTGAAACTGCCGCTCAAACAGCGTCGGAGTCAGCAGCCGCAGTTGAGGGAGGAAAGCAAATTCCCTCAAATTCGTCCGGGTATTTTGGCAGGTTTAAAGGTGTTGGTAGTTGATGACGAACCCGACAACCGCGAGTTTTTGATTGGGGCCCTCGAACAGTTGGGGGCGACTGCGACTGCGGTTGCAACGGCTGCGGAGGCGATCGACATTTTACAGCAGTCGCCGCCGGATATTTTAGTTAGTGATATCGGTATGCCCATTGAGGACGGCTACTGGCTGATCGGCAAAGTGCGATCGTCGGAATCAGACAAAATCAAGCGTTTGCCGGCGGTGGCGCTGACAGCTTATGCTAGCGAAGAAGACCGCGATCAGGCGATCGCCACTGGTTACAACGAACACTTAACAAAGCCGATCGAACCCGCTCACTTCGCCACCGTTTTAGCCAAGTTAACAAATTTGCATTAGGGCGATCGGGCATTACTGCAAACTTCGATCTCCTATCCGGTCAATTACCCTAATAAAAAATGTTTGTAAGCTGTTGTGGTATTTAAATTGTCTGTCAAAAAACAATCCAACAATGAGTGGGGTGGGCGTCCCGCCCGCCCTGAATATGCAATTTAAATGCGCGACAGCTTAGTTAGTAATGATATCAAATCCGTTAGCATCGGAATAGTAAATTCGAGTTCACTGTTGACTGTTGACTGTTCACTGTTCACTGTCAACAGTCAACCGTCAACCGTCAACCGTCAACATCATTCCGGTGTAACCGGAAATGATATGAGTGTTGGGTTGAGGAACCAAACCCAACACTCATTAATTGGATATTTGGTTTCCTTCGAGGGCATTGGTGTCAACTTAACGTTGTAAAACTCTAGTTCGGCAGGGGTTTTAACCCCTGCCTCAAAGCTAAAGTCCTCCTAGCGAAGACTGATATCAAATCCGTTGGTATCAGAATTATTCATTTCTCTGTTCTCTTCCTCCGTGTTCTCTGCGTCCTCTGCGGTTTAATCCTTCCCAAACACCCATAAATGATATGAAAATTAAATTTTTAAACTCATTTTAAACTCATTAGTTATCGCTATGAAGACTTTAGCTAAAATCCCTGTGGAATTCATTCCCTGGCGGACGGGCTGACGGGTAGATTATCAGCTTACATTGAAACCAATGGGCAATGCAGTTTCGCTACAATTAATCCGGCAATTGTTACATATTTCATCGAGGATAATTGATAATTATGGGGTAGGGAAACGGCATTGGCGTGTCCGACATTGCCTATCATAAGTAGTGCAACCGAAATTTATATAATAGAAGCAAATTTTCGCATCCGCGTCCAATCTCCGCTAGTAGTTGGCTATATTGAACTAGGCGGAAAATTTCACATTTTTTAGGGCGCGCCAATTGGCGGGAAAGACACGCTACAGCAGTTAAAATATGATTATCAGCGCAATTGGTTTACACCCATGCCCATTTATCACTTCAACCGCCTAGCCGCCAAATTTTTCAGCAAGCTGCCGCTGCGAACGGTTCTGATTGTTCCGCTGGTTTTGCAAACGGTAAGTGTAGTTGGGCTAGTGGGCTATCTTTCTTTCCAAAGTGGTCAGGAATCAGTCGAAGATGTAGCGCATCAGTTAATCGAACAAGTAGGAGAGCGAATTAGCGATCGCCTCACCGATAATAATGGACTGTCGGCAATCAATACCTTTCTGGCTGGGCTGCAATTCTCGGCTTCAGGACAAACTTTTATTATGGATCGATCGGGCAATCTGATTGCCACATCCACAGTAGAAACACCCTTGGTGACGCCAGCAAAAAAGCAACCGACGCCATTGCTAGCCACCAACAGCAAGGATGCCCGAACGCGAGATATTGCTCGACAACTCGCCAACCGATTTGGCAACTTCCGCACGTTGCAAACAACCGAGAAATTTACCCTGGCGAGCAAGGGCGATAGGCAGTTTGTCCGCGTTACTCCCTATCGAGATGTCCGTGGTTTGGAGTCGTTAATTGTGGTGGTGGTGCCAGAGTCTGATTTTATGGCTCCGATTCAAGCAAATACGCGCAACACATTGTGGTTATTGGCCGGTACACTGCCGCTGGCGATCGCGATCGGATTGTTGACTTCCCGTTGGGTGACAAAGCCAATTATGCGCTTGAATACCGCTGCCAAAAATGTTGCAAAAGGAGAATGGGATCGACCTTTAGAAATTAAACGCTTGGATGAAGTCGGAGATCTCGCCAATTCCTTCAATTTTATGGCAGCGCAACTGCAACAGGCTTTTGCAGACAAAAACTCTTTACATGAAGCTTTAGCGCACAGCGAGAGCCAACTCAAGCAATTTATCGAAGCCATACCTGCGGGAGTATCTATCCACGATGCTTCGGGTAAAGTCGTGTACTTCAACCAAACTGCCAAGCATTGGCTCGGCGTAGAAACTATTCCCGATGCGACTTTAGAAGAAGCAGTAGAAGTTTATCAAATCTACCGCCAAAACCAGCTTTATCCCACTGAAGAACTGCCCGCATTCCGAGCACTGCGCGGTGAAACGGTATTCCTTGAAGATGTAGAACTTTATCGAGATGGGAAATTTATTCCTTTTGAGGTGCGCGCCACACCAATTTTTGACGAAGGCGGAAACATTATTTATGCCATCAATGCTTTTTATAACATCGCACAGCGCAAACACTCTGAAAAAATATTAACTGACTACAATCGCACTTTAGCAGCCGAAGTTTCCGAACGTAGCTGCGCCTTAGCTGGTGCTAACGAACTATTACAACATGAAATTGCCGATCGCAAATTGCTCGAGCAAAAACTTTACTCTTCGACTGAGCAATTTGTAAAAATATTTGAGTCGATTACAGATATTGTATTTATTTTTGATTTCAAAGAAAAAACCATCCAAATTATACCCACTAAGGGAATTTTTCAATACAACTATCACACGAATCAGATCGACTCCATCATGGAACAATTTTTTGATGAGGAAAGCGAGGAGATTTATTTCGCTCAAGTTCGACAGGCATTGGAAACCAAACAAACTATTAGTTTTGATTACAGTCTGCAGATTAATAACCAAGAAGTTTGGTTTGCTGCTAAAATTTCGCCGCTGTCGGATAGCTCTGCGGTTTGGGTAGCGCGCGACATTAGCGATCGCCAGTTTGCCGAATCTCGGCTGCTGGAAGCCCAAAAAATTGCCCGTATTGGCAGTTGGGAACACGATATCGCCACAGCAACAACCACTTGGAGTGAAGAACTCTATCGCATTTACGAGCTCGATCCTACTCAAAAACCGCTGCCAACCGAACAATTAATCGAGCGTTTTCATCCAGAAGATCGATCGCGCTATCTGACAATGGTGCGCGAGCAAGCTATGTCGGGACAAAGCTTTGAAATTGATTTGCGGCTGATGCGAAGAGATGGCTCGCTCAGTTACATAGAAGTTCGAGGAAAACCGATTTATGATGAAAAAGGGCAGTTGATCCGTTTGTTCGGCACTGTTTTGGATATTAGCGATCGCAAACAAGCCGAGTCAGCTTTGCGAGAAAGCGCCCAGGGAGAACAAGCCATCGCCCGATCGATCGAGCGCATCCGTCAATCCTTAGATATTGACACAATATTCAAAACCACAACCTCTGAACTGCGACAAACCCTAAAATGCGATCGTGTCGGTATCTATCGCTTTAATCCTGATTGGAGCGGGGAATTTGTTGCCGAATCAATGGCTCCCGGCTGGATATCTCTGATCCAAGAAACCGACGATTGTAATGTGCCAAACACTCTCGTCGAACACTCTCGCTGTACCGTGAAAACTATGCAAGCCAGCGATACACCAGTGCTGGATACCTATCTACAAAAAAATCAAGGCGGTATGTACGCTAGAGGCGTTCCTTACCGCATAATTGAAGACATATACACCGCTGGGTTGAGTCCTTGTTACCTAGAACTGTTAAAACAATTTCAAGCTACAGCCTACGTTATTTTTCCCATATTTTGCGGCAGTCAACTTTGGGGTTTGCTCGCCAGCTATCAAAATTCTGGACCCCGCACTTGGCGCGAAGCTGAAATCAATATTGGGCTGCAAATTAGCACTCAACTGGGAGTGGCCTTACAACAAGCTCAATTGCTCGAAGCGACTCAACAGCAAGCAGTACAGCTTCAACAAGCCGCGTGGGCTGCAGAAGCTGCCAACCTTGCCAAAAGCACTTTCCTGGCGAATATGAGCCACGAACTTCGCACCCCGCTAAACGCAATTCTGGGATTCTCGCAATTGATGCAGCGTTCGACCAACCTGAATCGCGAACAACAGGAAAATATCCGCATTATCAACCGCAGCGGAGAACACTTGCTCGCTCTAATCAATCAAATATTAGATTTAGCCAAAATAGAGGCGGGACGCATGACAATCAACCCAACAGACTTTCAATTAAGGAGCCTGTTGAACGATGTGCAAGAGATGTTTCAACTCCAGGCAAGGGAGCAACAATTGCAGTTAATATTTGACTGCTCTAGCGAAACTCCCGAATACGTACAAACCGATCAACTTAAGTTGCGCCAAGTCTTAATCAATCTCCTCTCTAACGCCATTAAGTTTACGAAAGAAGGAGAAATTAGGGTAAGAGTAAGTGCGGTTAGGGAGGGGGAAGCTCAGCAATTACCAATCAGTAATTACCAATTACATTTTGAAATAGAAGACACGGGTGCCGGCATAGCTGCTGATGAGTTAGATAAACTTTTTCAAACCTTTGTGCAAACCAAAACAGGAACCAAATCTCAGCAAGGAACAGGCTTGGGACTGGCTATCAGCCAACAGTTTGTCAAGCTGATGGGCGGCCTGATTACTGTACGCAGTGAAGTAGGACGCGGCACCACCTTCGCGTTTGATATTCCCGTCAGCGCCGTTGATGCCCCGGCGACTCAACCCGTAGAGCCACCGCGTCGGGTGATAGCGCTGGAACGCAACCAGCCGCGCTATCGTATTTTGATTGTGGACGATCGATCTGATAACCGCCAACTGCTGATCAAACTCCTCGCTGCCTTTAACTTTGAACTCCAAGAAGCCACCAACGGCATAGAAGCTATTGAAATGTGGTCGAGTTTTGAGCCACACTTAATTTTTATGGATATGTGGATGCCCGTGATGGATGGACATGAAGCGACCAAACGCATTAAAGCCACCGTTAAAGGTCAAGCTACGGCAATTATTGCCGTGAGTGCCGGTAACGCCGAGGAAGCGCAAACCGTTACTGTATCAGATGATTGCGATGACTTTATCCACAAACCCTTTCGAGATACAGAAATTTTTGCCACCCTGCACAAACATCTGGGAGTGCGTTACATTTACGGTGAACCGGAGAGTGTGCCCGAGTCAACTCAAATCGAGGCTCCGACTCCAGAGACTCTGGCAGCTTTACCCGCAGATTGGCTGGCAGCTTTAGAGAAAGCCACAATTGAGTGCGATTTAGAGTTAATTCTGATCCAAATTGAGCAAATTCGCGATCGCAATGACGCTTTAGCAAGCGCTCTAGCCGCATTGGCTAACGAGTTTCAGTTCAATCAAATACTAGCTCTCATCAATCCCGAACCAAAATAATAAGGATATGAGATAGGTTTGTAGTGAGTACGATCGTCCGAGGGGGTTTTATGAGGGCGATCGTACTCACTACAAACCTATAAAGGTTATTTTACGGAACTAAATATGAATTCCGAACCAACTCCCGCCTTAAAAGGGAATATTTTAATTGTTGATGATATTCCGGCTAATTTGCAACTTTTAGCTCAAATACTCTCGCAGCAAGGGTACAAAACACGCACCGCACCCGACGGCAAACTAGCGCTGCGGTCGATCGAGTTAACTCCTCCTGACTTGATTTTGCTCGACATCATGATGCCCGGTATGGACGGCTACAAAGTCTGCCAAGCATTGAAAGCTTCTCCCACAACCAAGGACATTCCGGTTATTTTTATCAGTGCTTTAAATGAAGTGTTTGATAAAGTCACAGCTTTTGAAGTTGGTGGTATAGATTATATCACAAAACCGTTTCACGAACAAGAAGTTCTCGCCCGCGTTTCAAATCAACTCGTGCAGCGCCAGTTGTTCCAACAAACACAATCCTATGCCAAGGAACTCGAACAAACCGTAACTGAACTAAAGAAAACTCAAGCTCAGTTAATACAGAAGGAAAAAATGGCTTCTTTAGGTCAGCTAGCGGCAGGAATTGCTCACGAAATCAACAATCCCGTCAGCTTTATCTACGGTAATATTGCTCTAGCGGCGGACTATGCGCGAGATTTGCTTCGCCTCGTCGAATTGTACCGACATTACTACCCCCACCCCGTTGCAGAAATTATCGGCGAACTGGACGAGATTCAACCCGAATTCATCGCAGAGGATTATCCAAAACTGCTGAAGTCGATGACAGAGGGTGCTTCTCGGATTAGCGAAATTGTGATGTCTTTGCGGAAATTCTCCCGCCTTGGGGAACAAAAGTACAAGCCAGTGGATATTCATGAAGGCATTGACAATACTTTAGTTATTTTGCAGCACCGGTTGAAGGGAGCGAACAAAGCTGGTGAGATAGAGGTCATTAAACACTACAGCCAACTGCCAAGAGTCACCTGTTACGCCAGTGAGTTAAATCAGGTGTTCATGAACCTGCTAACTAATGCTATTGATGCCCTGGAAACTCAACCGTCTCCCCGAAAAATTACCATCAGCACTTCAGTAAGTTCTGAGTCAGAATCCGCCCTGGACAATCAAGACTCCAAATTAGCCGCTCAAAACTATAAATCCGTTGTTATTCACATTGCCGATAACGGTTGTGGGATGAGTGAGGAAGTGCGCCACCAGATATTTGACCCATTTTTTACTACGAAGCCTGTAGGTCGCGGTACTGGATTAGGGTTGGCCATTAGTCACGATATTGTAGTGGAAAAACATCGAGGTAAAATCAGTTGTATTTCTGCTCCGGGCCGAGGAACAGAGTTAATTTTGCAGATTCCGATATGTGTTAAATCTTAATAAATTTTAACCTTTTAAAATTTAATCAGACGCAGAGAATATATCACATAGATTGTACGCGAGCATCTGTAGGGAAACGGCATTAAGCTGTCGCGGCACGGAAATTATGGACACGGCAATGGCTATTGGTGTTCCCTTAAGGTAAAACCGATATTCCGTCAGTCCGTCAGGGGTTGAAACCCCTGCCTCAAAGCGAAAGTCCTCGCTTCCGAGGACTAATAAATTATTCAGTCCTCGGAAGCGAGGACTTTCGCTATTAGACAGGGAATTCATTCCCAGGCGGAGTGCCGGGTGAGCGGTATTTACTTTAAATCCAGCAATCCGCTAGTTTTTAGCTTGGGATTAAACCGGATTTCTTCAGTTACGCCGCGAGCTTTCAACAGCGAGAAAATTTCATTTTCCACGCGCCGCGCTACATTTTTCAACAATTTATCTTTGGCAATTTCATCGGCAAAGATCCCTTCATAATTTGCAACTTCTTCGGTAGTCATCACAGTTTTGGTGTCGATGGGATCGTTCCACTTGGCAGCATCGGCACCGTTCCCCTGGGGTTGGGAACCGTTTTCGGCAATCCAACTTTCTCTAATGCTTTCTAGGATAGTGCGGCTGGGCTTGTCAATAGTTTGGACTTTCAGCCAGTAGCAATATTGGGTTTGGCGTACCAAATGCTGTTTGAGGCTGAGGTAAATGTCCCGAGAATAGCCGACAAATTGCAGGACTTTCTCGCTGTCAAAAATCGCGTAAACGCCGATTTTTCCCTGAACAAAATCGGGCAATTTCCCCTCGGAGTCTATGTATGGAATGAATTCTAAGCTGGCGAGAGATTGAATGTCTTCTGTCATCCGATTTTAGATTTTAGATTTTAGATTTTAGATTTAACCACAGATTAACCAGCCTTTACCTAACTCTTAAAAACTCGATAAACGGCACAGAGGCGGCTGGGTTTAAATATTTTGGCTTGGAACATGAAATTAGGCGGGACGTTGACGATCGCAAAATCGCTCGATTGATGATACTTTTCAAATTCAGCAGGCATTCCCTTCGGCGTCTCGCTGCTGTAAGGGACTGGCTGAAAAAGTAACTCGGCAAACTCAATGCGCGAGCATTGCAATTGTAGCGCTACTTGTTTGACAAAGCTTTCACCGGTTAACAAACCGAACAGTGCCGTTTTAGCATCGGGTTCGAGGACAAAACTGCTATCGTAGCTTTCAATAATCTTGAGACCCATTTTCTGTAGACTCCTGACAGACGGCGGTTAATGGTTAACTCTTAAGCGATCGACTTAATCCTGAATTTTACCTGAGACTGACCGTTTTGAAGTCAGAAGGTATTCGGCAGGAGGTCAATCGATTTTAGATTTTAGATTTTAAATTTTAGATTAAAGAATTGAAGCATTGACCCCACGGATAAATTCGGGGCGTTGTTTGTCGGATACAGGTTTTTTATTTCTCCACGGATGAATCCGGGGGCTTGTATCCTGGAGGCTTTCGGTCAATGAGAATACCACAATCCGGAAATTTTGACAAATAGCCCTGATTTATTTGCCGATCGCTTTTATCATGTCCCTATCGCCATCTATCCGACTACGACTAAAAGGCTATGCAGAAGATTGAAAAAGCATCATTCCCAGCTTTGAGAAGTGCCCCGAACCAGCCGGACTGGCTAGAATTGGCAGAATACGCCTCTGTGGCTGGTTCAGCAATTGGCACGATTACTGCTGTATTGTCGGGCCAAATTCTCTACGCTGCCGCCCCCTTAACCGCAGCACTCTCGCTAAATCTCGCCAATCGCCAGCGTTTCGAGCAACAAATGCAACAAAAGGCAAATTCTGCCATCGCGGACGTACAGGCCGCAGTAGAACCTCGATCGCAGCAAGTTCAGATACTACCTGGAGAACCTGCAGAACTCTACACCGCCGTCTCCGACTTGCAGCAGAAACTCCTCGGCTTGGAATCCGGCGTCATCGCCGAGGTACAAGCTGCCGTAGCCTCCCTCGAACGCCAAGCGCAGGCGCTTCCGGCCGATTCTGAGGATTTCAACACGCAACTGTCGGATTTGCAGCAGAAAGTCCGCCTTTTGGAAAATAGCGCCCTCAGAGAGCATGATTGGGAAAATGTCAACGTCCGATTTTTATTGATGGGCGAAAAGTTAACTGAAGTTAAAACTATTACGGCTCAGTTGCAGGAGCGATCGAACGAAGTAGACTTGGATCAAATCCAAGGTTCTCTGAAGCAATTGCAGGATTTGCTCGATCGACCCACAATAGACACAGGGATGTTGCAAACCGAGATTCAGCATTTGCAGCAGCAAGTTTCCGAGTTGCAGAGGCAAAATCAAGAAATTGTCAAGCCTTATTTGCAGCGTCTGACTCGTGCCGTGAAGAAACTATCAGCAAATTAGTCTTACTTATTCATTTTTCGTAGGGTGCTGCGCGGGTACCTTCCGGGATTTTTTTGTAGGGGGCTCTTCTGCCGCGCACCTTACCAATTACCAATTACCCGTTACTAAATTTTTGCCAAGCTTGCCAGAAAACATAAATCGATAAGATTGCCAAGAGCGATCGAAAAGCTAAACTAACAATGCGATCGGGCAATCTCGGCAAAAACCGCGTGCTCACCTGCGCGCCCAACAAACCGCCGCAGCCAAGAATTAACCCCACAACCCACAAAACATTCCCGCGCGCCGCGTGTCCCGCCGTCGCCGAAATAGCCGTGATGACGATGACGCCCAAGCTGGTTTGAATTGCGGTTTTAATGCTTTCTCCTAACAGCAAAATTTGCAGGGGAACCATAATTACGCCGCCGCCTACGCCGAACAAACCCGCTAATAAACCCGCAGCACTGCCGGTAGCAATTTTAGCAAAAGTTGGATTGAATAAAATATTTGAATTATTGGGTAATTCGTGATTGGTAATTGGTAATTGAGCCTTGTCTCCTTGTCCTGCTTCTCCTCTTAGTTCCTCTTGTTCTGCTTCCGCTTTCTTCTTAGCTGTCAGCCTCTTGCGAACTTCAATCAAATAAATATTGAGCCACAGCAACAGCCCAAAAGTAAGTAACAGCAAGTAAGGCGGAAATATCCCCGCCAAATAAGCACCGATTTGTGCGGTAATGACGGCTGGAAATCCGATGCCTGCGACTTGGCTCAAGCTGAGGTAGCCCATGCGCCAATTCTGGATACTGCCAGAAATAGCTGTAATGACGATCGACAAACCGCTAGTAGCAACCGCTTGTACCGGGGCGTACTTGAGAGCAACCAACAAAGGTACGAGCACCGTACCGCCGCCGATACCCAAAAATCCAGCTAGAATTCCGGCAAAAATTCCTGCAGCACCGAGAATCAATAATTCAGTGATAGTCATTAGTTATTAATCAACAGTTAACAGTTAACAGTCAACAGTCAACAGTCAACAGTCAACAGTTAACAGTTAACAATCAAATTTTAAGAATCATTAGTCGTGCCGTCCGGCATAATTGCCCGCCTCAAATCTGCATCGCGGAAGTTAGTTCGATTGAGATTAGCGTCAATCAAAACCGCTTCCAACAAAACAGCCCCGCTAAAATTAGACCAGCACAGCTTGGCACGGTACAAATTAGCACCGCTCAAATTAGCTTTTGCTAGCGTTGACCAACTCACATTAGCAACTCTCAAATTAGCATTGCTCAGATTAGCTTCGCTCAGATTAGCTCCCACCATCGTTACTTGGCGCAAGTCTGCACCAGTCAGGTTAGCCCCGCTGAGCATCGCCCCGCTGAGAATTGCCTGATTCAGGTTAGCTCTTTCTAAAAGCGACTGGCTAAGAATGGCATTTGTCAGGTTTACCGCTTTGAGAGTTGACCAACTCAAATTTGCCTTCATCAAATTAATGCGAATCATGCTAGCGTCGGTTAAGTTGGCCGCAAACAAATTCGCTTCGGTAAAGTTGGCTTCGGTCAAATTAGCTTCGGTCAAATTAGCCTTGGTCATGTTGACTTCTCTGGCCATTGAGCCGCGCAGGTTGGCTCCCATCAGGTTAGCCCCGCTGAGATTGGCGCGGCTCAAATCGGTACCGATGAGATTTGCTTCGCTGAGGTTGGCTTCCGTCAAGTCCACCCCTGCCAATTTCACCTCGCGCAAGTTCGCTCCCGTCAGGTTAGCGCCTTTGAGGTTTGCGTCTTGGAAATTCGATCTGGTAAAGTTAGCCTCGCTGAGGTTTACCCCTTTTAAGTCGGCCCCGACGAGGTTAATCTCTCGAAAATTTCTTTCTCCGGCCGCATATTGCCTCAGAATTCGATCGGCCTCCATGTCATTCGCCTCGCAATTTTTTTAAACGTTAGAGTGATGGGTGTTACCACATCATCCCAGATAACCACGGTATTCACTCTGCACGCTGTAGTATCTGTAGAATCTTTGCACGGCTTTCCGGGCACTGCTGTGCCACTGCCTCCTAAAAGGTCTGACAAATATCAAAGCTTCTGAGAAAATCAACAATAGGGTAAAACTCTCGGCGCTCGGCACTGAGTCAGTCGATTTGAGATTTTAGATTTTAGATTTGCTCCACAGATTCATCTGGGAGCCGGAACTTTGGTCTAAAATTATGGGCTCACCACGACGATTATCGGAAACTTGTATTCGTTTTTGGGCGAGCTGGCAGTTGACAACTGACAACGGTCAACTGTCAACTGTCAACTGTCAACTGTCAACAGACAAAGGAAATTTTAAAATGCCTGAAAATTTGAGAAGCCAAGCTGTGACTGGGGGCGTGCAGCGCGCGCCCAACCGAGCAATGCTGCGGGCAGTCGGTTTTGGTGACGGCGATTTCACTAAGCCTATTGTGGGGATTGCCAACGGGTACAGCACGATTACACCCTGCAATATGGGATTGAACGAGCTCGCTTTGCGGGCCACTGCGGGTGCAAAGGAAGCTGGGGCGATGCCGCAGATGTTCGGTACGATTACTATCAGCGACGGGATCTCGATGGGAACTCAAGGGATGAAATATTCTCTGGTGTCGAGAGATGTGATTGCGGATTCGATAGAAACTGTTTGCAACGGCCAAAGTATGGACGGGGTGCTGGCTGTCGGCGGTTGCGATAAGAATATGCCGGGGGCGATGATTGCGATCGCCCGCATGAACATTCCTGCTATTTTTGTTTACGGCGGCACGATCAAACCAGGACACCACAACGGAAAGGATTTAACCGTTGTCAGCGCTTTTGAAGCAGTCGGTCAATTCAGCGCGGGCAAAATTGACCAAACAGAACTCAATGCAGTGGAACAGAATGCTTGTCCGGGTGCGGGTTCTTGCGGCGGAATGTTCACAGCAAATACGATGTCGAGTGCTTTTGAAGCGATGGGCATGAGTTTGCCTTATTCTTCGACAATGGCTGCTGAGGATGCCGAAAAAGCTGACAGCGCTGCCGAATCTGCAAAAGTGGTGGTGGAAGCGATCCGCAAACAGTTGTTACCGAGCCAAATTTTGACTCGCAAGGCCTTTGAAAATGCGATCGCGGTAATCATGGCAGTCGGCGGTTCAACCAATGCTGTGCTGCATTTATTAGCCATTTCCAATGCGATCGGCGTTGAGTTGTCCCTCGACGATTTTGAAACTATTCGAGCGAAAGTGCCGGTGCTGTGCGACCTCAAACCCAGCGGCAAATACGTAGCAACCGATTTGCACAAGGCCGGCGGCATTCCCCAAGTAATGAAAATCCTGCTAGAACAGGGTTTGCTGCACGGAGACGCGCTGACAATTACCGGTCAAACTCTTGCGGAAGTGTTAGCAGATATTCCAGCCGAACCCCGCACCGACCAAGATGTCATCCGCCCTTGGAACAACCCGATTTACGCCCAAGGACATTTAGCAATTCTCAGGGGAAATCTGGCAACAGAAGGAGCCGTTGCTAAAATTACTGGGGTTAAAAAAGCGCAAATAACTGGCCCGGCGCGGGTATTTGAATCTGAAGAAAATTGTTTGGAGGCAATTTTAGCGGGCAAAATTCAAGCCGGAGATGTGATTGTCGTCCGCTACGAAGGGCCCAAAGGCGGGCCGGGAATGCGCGAAATGTTAGCACCAACTTCGGCAATTATTGGCGCTGGTTTGGGGGATTCTGTAGGGTTAATTACTGACGGCCGCTTCTCTGGCGGAACTTACGGCATGGTTGTCGGGCACGTGGCACCCGAAGCGCAAGTTGGCGGGACAATTGCTTTGGTACAAGAGGGCGATTCAATTACGATTGATGCTCAAAATCGCTTGTTGCAGCTCAATGTTTCTGATGCAGAATTGGAGCAGCGGCGGGCTCTTTGGCAGCCTCCTAAACCTCGCTATACTAGGGGCGTTTTGGCTAAATACGCTAAGTTGGTTTCTTCTAGCAGTGTCGGTGCTGTGACTGATTTGGGTTTGGGTTAAAGTTGGAAATTTTTTAACCGCAGATGAAGGCAGATAAACGCAGATAAAATCCTATCTGCGTTCATCTGTGTCCATCCGCTGATATCTGCAGTTACAAAAATCCCAAATTAACGGCGCTGATTCAAAAAGCGGCTAGCCATCGACATGGCGTCAGTAATATCTACATCGCCGTCTCCATCTCCATCTAAAAACGTATTCAAAACGGGATTTCCGCCCTGGGCTGGATTTTGGGCGTTGCCGCCGGTTTGTAGCAAATTCAGTACCAGCGGCACCAAAACAGGTATCATCGCTTGCACTGTGGCGTTATTTAAACCGGTTCTTTGGGCGATATCGGCTATTATTTGCGTCAGTTGGCCGGCTCCGAACAAACTCTGTACCGCTTGGGAATTAGGATTTGTACCGCTAAATTGGTTGACAAGTTGTTGAGCTTGTGCGTCTCCTGACTGCGATCGCACGTTTTGCAATGCCGATCGCACGTGTCCGCCCAAAACCGACATTGCTAGCTGAGTCGTACCCGCATCGATGCCCTGGTTGCCGCTCAACTGCTCTACCGCACCGAGAATGTTGCCCAACTGATTGGGGCTTGCTTGTTGGTTGGGATTGTCGATCGCGCTCAAAATTTGGTCAAATAGTCCCATAATTTTCGCTCCGTACAGTGATTGCTCAACTTTAAATTATAGCAAATCCTGTTTTTCAAGATTATGGAAAATAGTTTTTATTTTGGTATTATCACTCACCCAGTGGGGTAGCGAGAGCCAGTCAGTAAGCAATCTCATACAATTTTAGATTTTAGATTTTAGATTTTAGAGATGGAATGAATTATGACATCAGATTGGGGAGCTTGCTTGCAGTTGCATTCTTTTTCCCAACAGGGATAAAAACGGATGATTTTTAAGTTTTTACAGTTCCTCTTTTTTCGGCCTGGGTTGGCACTTTCTCGTTGGCTATGGAATTTGATTCCCGAGCAATTGGAGGTGGTAAGAGCGGATTTGGCCTTGAATCCTCATGCTTAATCGGCAGGGCGATCGAAAATTCTGTCCCCGTTCCCACCTCCGACCAAAAGTTAATCGTCCCCCCGTGTTTCTTGACGATAATTTCGCGACCAATTGCCAATCCCAAACCAGTACCTACACCTCTCGGTTTAGTAGTAAAGAATGTTTCAAACATTTTTTCTTGACTCTCGGGCGCTATTCCCATACCGTTATCAGAAATTCGCACTAGCACGGAGTCGTCGTCCAAGTATTCTGTAGCAATCACAATTCTCGGCGAAAAACTCGGTGCTTCTTGTTTGCTTGAGTCCGAAGCCGATTGTTTTTTCGCCTCCTCAGAGCTAGTTTTCTCAATTTTTGCTTTCTCTTCCACAGCATCTAGTGCATTGTTCAGAAGATTCACAAATACCTGGTAAAGCAAACCCATATAGCCTTCAATACTCGGGATGTTCCCGTAATTGCATACCACTTCAATGCCTTGTTTTATTCGGCTGTTGAGAATCAGCAAACTGCTGTCTATGCAGGCGTGCAAATCGACGGGATGAGGGGCTGCCTCATCGAGGCGAGAAAAATCTTTCAAACTTAAGATAATAGCTTTGGCTCTTTCAGCGCCTACTTGCATCGAGTCAAATATTTTGATCAAATCTTCTTTGAGGAAATCGATGTCTATTTCTTCGCCTTTCGCCAGCACTGCGGCAGGCGGGTTGGCAATTTCTGTTTCGTAAGTTTTGAGCAAATCTAAAATATCTTCAACATAATTTCGGGCTGGGTCGATATTGGCATAGATAAAATTGATTGGGTTGTTAACTTCGTGAGCAACACCGGCTAACATCCGACCCAAAGTTGCCATTTTTTCATTTTGAAGTATCTGGATTTGTTGTTCCGATTTCAATTCTTGTAGCAACTGATTTACTTTCTGAATCAGTTGATTCAGCGAAGCTGCTAATACTCCCACTTCATCGGTGCTGGTAACTGGTACTTGCAACTGAAAATTAGATTCTTCAGTCACTCGCTGAGCAATTTTAGTTACAGCGGCGAGGGGTTTGGCGATCGCCCGACTGGTGAAGCCCGCCAGCACTGCTGCAACGACGATCGACAGTGCCATGCTACCCAAAATTATTTGCACCCGCAGCGCCTGGGCTCGCAGCAGATCCTCCCGCCCTGCATCTTCTTGCTCTTGGGCGCGATCGATAATTGCTGCTATATCATTGACAGCCGTATCTAGTTGCAACCCTGTTTTATTTCGAGCGACATTCGACAGCAACTTACGTTTTACGCTTTGTTGAGCGGGGTTATTGGGCAACTGACTAATTTTTTTATTAACTATTTCTAGTTGATAAATATAATTAGACAGTAACGAATCGCAAGTATTTCTAAATTTACTTATCCCTTTTATTTGTTTCAGGTATTTAGGTTTCTTAACTTCAGATAGTAACTCTTTTAAGCTGTAAATATTCTTTTGTAGCTGTTGGTATTTGCTGTCAAATATTTGGGGCTTGTCGATGCCGTAAATCAGCCACTCTTGGCTGTTTTGCGTTCGCACTAAAGCCACCTGCAACTTATGTAAAAGCTGAGTTTCTCGATCGAGGTGTACTTGATTGTTAATTCTGCGATAGTAATGAGTGCCCACCAACATCCCGACAGTCGTTCCCCCAATCGCAACACAAAGAGCCAGTGCGTACCCACGGCAGATTTTGTCATGAATACTGAGGTTGCCCAAGGAACGGGCTATGTGAGCGAAATAATTGGGCTTTGGTGGCTGGGTCTCTTTGATGTTATGCTCGCAAGAGGTAGAGAGTTCTTGTGAAGGCTGATTCAGATGTTTGAGCTGCATAGATGCTAACCTGTGAATAATTCACGCACTGACAATTCAGTCTACCTTAACTCGCGGCGGATTTGAGAGTACCGCATTGATATTTAATGTGATAATTTTTGTAACTTAGGATGCTCTTACCTTGCCTAAGAAACCCGGTTTCTCGTTGCCGCTTTCGGAGCTTCCAGGAGGCACTGACCTTAAGAAACCAGGTTTCTGGATACTTCATGTGATATTTTATTCTTAATAAAAAAGTATGGCTCCACTCGCGAGGGAATAAATCACCGAATAAATAAGTAGGTAGATGCAAATAAGCCAGCCTGCGGTTCGGTAGACTAATAAGCTGTAGCTTAAGTAGGTAGGCCGGAAAAATAATCTTTATGTAACTAAATATTAAGTAGCGTGATTAAAGTGAAATTTAACAGATTGTGTACGGTAGTTTCCTCTTTCTCCTCTAACTTCTAATCCATGAATTACGGCGTGGCAACTTCTAACTCCGAGTCAAATATCTCTGCCGCTAATTCATTTTTTTTCCTGGGTGGCAACTCCAATTCACTTGGGATCATTTTGACCCAATATTTGGATAATAAAAAATAGGTTTTACCTATTTTTTATTATTCGTTGTAATTCTTGACATCAGTGTATTATTAGTTGTTTTGCATGATTATTCTGGAGCGTCTAATTTTAGCAGATTTTTGGGCTTATTGTTCCATGAGCTTGATATAAAATTTTCGATAAATAAACCAACTTACCAAACCGCAAACCCAGCTAATTTAATGTTATAAAATTCCTACAATAATTTACGATCCCGCCGTTTCGTTTATTTCAGCAGTTTTTACTCCCCTCGTTGGTAATAAGTGTAACCAGGTTCACTCCCTGCACAAAACCCTCATAGAAACAAATATTTTCACTCAATTTCTTCCACCCATCCAGCCCATTCCAACATATCTAGGTCTGGTTTAATTTGGTGTAATACAGCTTCCAGGTTTCCTTTATGACTATTCCTCGCTCCTTGGCAAATAAACCCTTTTATTTAGTATTTTTTAATCCCTTGCGACTTAATAGAATAGAACGCTCTTTTTGTAATTTATAATATAATCCGGTTGTAGGTAGGGAGTTTTTTTGAGGCCTTTTTATAAAAACTCTATGTCTTTTTCTTTTAACTTCGATTTTAAAAACCGGTCACGAAATTACCAAACCTTTTTCGTTCATAGTTGGTGCCATTTATGTAAAACCTATTTCCCTGTTTGTGGAGTCCAATTAATCCGGAGCAGCTATTTTTCCAACGTACCAGCCATGTGCATTTAATCTAACTAAAAGGGCGGGCGTACTTAAGTTTTTGTGTTCCATCCGCCGTTCTCAATTATCAGAGATTTTTGTCTGGTTTTTGAGTCAAAAATACCCTTAATATAGCCCCCATATATTTGGTTTACTCAGTAGAAACATTCTCTCTAGTCACTTATATCTTTAACAGAGTTTTATTTTCTCACGCCTACTTACTAAAACTCTATTTGAGTGTTGACCTCCTTTTAGAGAATCGGTTATATTCCCTTTCTTTTAATGTCCTACTTTATCAACAATAATTATAAAAAATTATTCTGCTGGTAGTTCTTGTAGAATAAGGTTTAATCTAGCTCTCTCAAGCCTTCTAATTTTCAAGTAATTCGCTGAGAAAATCCCATAGTTTTTGTTGATTGCTTAATCCCACTACACGAGATATTGCTGGTAGTGTTTTACGCTTCATATCAGAAAAATCCCACATGAAAGTAATTAAACGCCTCACAATTTCTCACTTCGGGGAATAGTGTTCTGTATGCTCTGTATAATTCACCGTAATCGTCAATCGTCAACAAATTTTATCTTTACGCCGAGTTCTCCGAGCTTCAACATAGTCGTAAAGGGTTTACGGCACTTTCTTTTTTTATTATTTCAGGAAAGTAATGAAAGAGCGTTACTTTGGGTTTTTATTATCTCATGAAATAGATGAAAGGAGCGTTACTTTGGGTTTTTATTATCTCATGAAATTGATAAGAGATAGTTATTTTAGAGTCGCCGAATTTCCCTAACTCATTTCATGCAAAAGCGAACTGTAAGTAAATATAATATTTAGAGAATGTCGTGCAGCTAAGTAACTATTCTCGTTACTATGGCTGACGCCAAGCTACGCTATCAGCTCATGTGTTTAAGGCGAAGTGTTTAAAAACAATACTCCGGACAGTTTTTTGAGACCGAGGCTGAAACCCTCATTCTAACGTTAGCATTTGACCTCACTGAGAAGGCTGAAACCCTCATTCTGCCGTTAGTGATTGAAAACTGTCCGGACTATTGTAAAAAAATAATCAGCAATAAAACCCTATAAACTCATGTTCATGCGTACTACGGCTCTCACTCCAATAGAACTCAGGACTGCGATCGTCCGGGAGCCCTTGGTGGTTTCGCCCGATACGACGGTGATGGATGCGATCGCCCAAATGAGCGGCGTGCGATCGCTCTGCAACACCGCTAGAACGGCCGACGGTCAACTCGACGACCTCCACCTAGAGGCGCGATCGAGCTGCGTGTTGGTAGTGGAAAACGAGCAATTGGTTGGCGTACTGACCGAGCGAGACGTGGTGCGGCTGAGTGCCCAACAGCGTTCCTTGGAGAATGTGGCGCTCCGGGAGGTGATGGCACACCCCGTCGTCACCCTGCGCGAGTCCGCCTTCACCGATTTATTTTTTGCGATTAACCTGCTCCAGCAGCACCAGATTCGCCATTTGCCCATCCTCGACGATCTCGATCGCCTAGTGGGCCTAGTGACTCACGAAAGTCTGCGCCAAACCTCTCGACCGATCGACCTGCTGCGGTTGCGTATGGTAGCAGAAGTGATGACCCGCGAAGTGATTTGTGCTGCGCCAGATTCTTCCCTACTGGCTATCGCTCAACTTATGGCAGAGCATCGCGTCAGTTCCGTGATGATCGTGCGCCCAGGCGGAATCTCTACTGAACCGCTACAAATTCCAGTGGGGATTCTTACCGAGCGGGATATTGTGCAATTTCAGACATTGGGCTTGCACCTGGAAACCTGTCTAGCTCAGGCGGTAATGAGTACGCCGATTTTTGCCGTTAGACCCGACGATTCGCTCTGGACTGTGCAGGAGATCGTGGAGCAGCGATCGATCCGTCAGTTGGCGGTGACAGGGGAGCTAGGAGAACTATTAGGCATCGTCACCCAGACCAGTTTGCTGCAAGCCCTCAACCCGCTGGAGCTATACAAACTAATCCAGAAGTGGGAAGAGAAGGTGGTGCGCCTAGAGGCGGAAAAGGTGGCGCTGCTGGCAAATCGCAACCTTGAGCTCGAGCAGCAGGTGGAAGCTCGGACAGCCGCCCTCAAAGCAAAGGCCGATCGAGAGCAACTTCTCAATACCATTGCCGAGCAGATCCGCTCGTCCCTGAATTTGTCAGATATTCTGCAGACTACGGTGCAGGAAATTCACTCGCTTCTGGGGTGCGATCGCGTCATCATTTACGAGTTTCGACCTGACTTTAGCGGCACCGTGATTGCGGAAGCGATTACCGACACTGCGCGATCGGTGCTCCATACAGAAGCCCGCGATCCTTGCATGAGCCCAGAATGGCTTGAACCCTATCGCCAGGGCAGAATTCGCATCATCAACGACATCTACGGCGCAGAAATGACCCAGTGCCATCAGGAAATGTTAGTGCGGTTTGATATTCGCGCCAAGCTGATGGTGCCGATCGTGATTGAGGAACAACTGCGCGGATTAATGATCGCCAGTTATCGAGCCACTGCACACTCTTGGACGACTGACGAGATCGAACTCCTGCGACAAGTTTCTCTACAGGTGGCGATCGCCCTTGGGCAATCCACGATCCAGCAAAAATTGCAGAAGGAACTGGTAAAGCGACAGCGGATCGAAGCCACCCTGATCGAGAGCGAACAACGCTACGCCGCCCTTGCCGCTGCTGCTCCGGTGGGGATTTTTCGCACCGATGCGGAGGGGCTATGCACCTATGTCAACGATCGCTACTTTCAGATCAGCGGACTCACACCAGGAGCCACTATCGGACACGGATGGCAACAAGGAGTGCACCCCGACGATCGCGATTGGGTCATGGCCGAATGGAAGCAATTCATTCAAGGTAACCGCTCTTTTGAACTCGAATATCGCTTTCAATGTCCCGACGGTACGGTAACGTGGGTTTATGGGCAGTGCGTCGCCGAACTCGATGCAAATGGACATCGGAGCGGCTATATAGGCACCATTACCGACATTAGCGATCGCAAACGAACAGAAGTCCGCCTGCAAGAAAGCGAAGAACGCTACGCCACCCTAGTGGCAGCCGCTCCCGTGGGGATTTTTCGCACCGATGCTGTGGGCAATTGCATCTATGTTAACGATCGCTGGTGTCAGATCAGCGGACTCACCCCAAAAACCGCCGTCGGGGAAGGATGGCAACAAGGGCTACACCCCGACGATCGCGATTGCGTCATCGCCGAATGGGAGCAATCTATCCAAAGAAATCGCTCTTTCCAACTCGAATATCGCTTTCAACGTCCCGACGGTGGGGTAACGTCGGTTTATGGGCAGTCCGTTGCCGAACTGGATGCAGACGGGCAAGTAGTCGGCTATGTAGGAACTACTACAGACATTAGCGATCGCAAACAAGCCGAACAAAAACTCCAGCAACTCAACCAACAGCTAGAAACCAAAGTCGCAGAACGCACCCAAGAGCTTTGGCAAGTCAACAGCCTGCAACGCGCCATCCTCGATTGTGCTGATTACTCGATCCTCTCCACTGACCCAACTGGCATCATCCAGACCTTGAATGCCGCAGGCGAAAGGATGCTGGGTTACAGTGCTCAAGAAATCATCGGCAAAGCCACCCCCGCGCTCATCCACGATGCAAATGAGGTAATTGACCGGGCAGCATCACTATCTGCCGAACTAGGGCAAAATATTCCCCCCGGCTTTGAGGTTTTTGTTGCCAAAGCACGCCAAGGCTTGGTCAGCGAAGAAGAGTGGAGCTATATCCGCAAAGATGGTTCTCGATTTCCTGTGTCGCTCTCCATCACCGCCCTCAAGGATGTCAATCAGCAAATTATCGGCTTTTTAGGCATCGCCAAAGATATTAGCGATCGCAAACGTGCAGAAGCGGAACTAAAGAAAGTATCTGATCGCCTCGCCTTGTCTCTCAAATCAGGGGCGATCGGCTGTTGGGACTTCGATATTGTACAGAACACCGTCTTTTGGGATGAGCGGATGTACGAACTGTACGGTGTCACAAAACAATCTGATTCCCATCTGCCTTACGAGATTTGGGCAAACCGCCTACATCCCGAAGACCGCACTGCCACCGAAACATTGCTCCAGCAAGCCCTCTTAGGACAGGCAGAATACGATACCGAGTTTCGAGTGTTGCATCCCGATGGCAGCATCCACTTTATTAATGCCTATGGTGTCGTCGTGCGAGATGCCCAAGGTAATCCCCAGAGCATGATTGGGATCAACTTTGATATTAGCGATCGCAAACAGGCTGAACTCCAACGACAGCAGTTAATTCAAGAATTATCAGCCTTTAAACAGGCCTTGGATCAGTCTGCCATTGTAGTCATCACCGATCGCGAAGGGGTGATATCCTACGTCAACGATCGCTTCTGTGTAGTCTCTGGCTACTCCCGCGATCGACTGATCGGACAAACCCATCGCATTGTCAACTCTGGCTATCATCCCCCTGCTTTTTTCCAAGACTTGTGGCGCACCATTAACAGCAGTCAGATTTGGCGCGGTGAAATTTGCAATCGGGCAAAAAACGGTAGCCTGTACTGGGTCGCCACCACCATCGTCCCCTTTTTCGACGAACAAGGGCGACCTTTTCAGTATCTAGCCATTGGCTTCGACATTACCGATCGCAAGTTGGCCGAAGCAACGCTTCGGCAGGAAAATACTTTCCGTCAACAAATTGTAGAAAACATGGCAGAAGGGCTGTGCGTTTTCCATCAAGTTGAGGAGTTTCCCTTTGTCCGCTTCACAGTCTGGAATCAGCAAATGCAAGCGATTACAGGTTACACCTTAGAAGAAATTAACCGTCTGGGGTGGTATCAAACCTTGTACCCGAATCTAGAAGATCGAGAACAGGCGATCGCCAACTGTAGACAGATGCACCCGATCGCAGTGCAAAGGGAAATCCAGCGTCAAGCTGGACAGCGGCGCATTATCTCCATTTCCACCTCTGTCCTATCGGGTGATGATGGACATCTCTATTCGCTGGCCCTGATCCAAGACATTACCGATCGCCAACAGACAGAGCGAGAAAATCGCCTGTTGAAAGAACGCCTCGAATTTCTTCTGGCATCCAGTCCCGCGATCATCTATAGCTGTAAACCCTATCGCGACTATGACTCAACCTTCATCAGCAAAAATATCGAGGCCATTTTGGGCTACAAGCCAAAAGAAGTTGTATCGACCCCCAGCTTCTGGACTCACCATCTTCACCCAGAAGATGCCCCTAGAGTTTTGGCCGATCTATCGGTTCTCTTTGAGTACGACACTTATCAGCATGAATATCGATTTTTGCATCGCGATGGTTACTACGTTTGGATACGGGATGCCATGCGCCTGGTGCGAGATGAACAAGGTCGCCCAACGGAGATTATCGGCTATTTTGCCGATATTAGCGATGTCAAACAAACCGAAGAAACCCTAAAAATACAACTGGCGGCAATTGAGGCGGCGATCGACGGCATTGCCATTATCCAAGGAGATACCTACCTCTATTTGAATCAAGCCCATCTAGAACTGTTTGGCTACGAACATCCCCAAGAACTGCTGGGCAAAACCTGGCAACTTTTGTATTCCCCAGAGGAGTTAGACCGGTTTGAGCGGGAAGTCTTTCCGGTGCTGGGGCGCGATCGCGCTTGGGAGGGAGAGGCGATCGCCATGCGTAAAGATGGCTCTACCTTTGCCGAAGGGCTGTCCCTCACCCTCACAGACGATGGATTATTGATTTGTGTATGCCGCGATATCAGCGATCGCAAACAGATCGAAGCCGAATTAGCAGAGAGTGAAGCTAAATTCCGGCGGCTGGTAGAAGGGGCTAATGATTTGATCTGGTCATGTGAACCCGATGGCATACTCACTTATGTGTCACCGCAATTCAAGACCATGTTTGGCTGGGACGAGAGTGCATGGATTGGTAAGTCGTTTATATATCTGGTGCACCCAGACGATCGCTCTTTGGTGGTTACTGATTATCGGGAGAATATGACACTTGGTAAAAAGTCAAGTGATTATGAGTTCCGACACCGCCACCGAGATGGCAATTATGTCTGGGTGAGAAGCAGCGCCACACCCGTTATAAATGCTGAAGGGGAATTGATTAGCATCCAGGGAATTTTATCGGATATCAGCGATCGCAAAGAAGCTGAACTCGCGAGAGAAAGCAGTGAAATCCGCTTCCGCCGGGTGTTTGAGTCCAGTGTGAGCGGCATGATGTTTGCCGATTTTCAGGGGAACATTATCGATGCCAACGATCGCTTCTTACAGATGGTTGGCTACACTCGGGAGGAACTAGATGCGGGGCTAATTCATTGGGATGCCATGACCCCCCCCGAATATGCCCACGCTGATGTTGTAGTGATGGAGCGCCTGATGCAGGATGGCGCGATCGATTCCTGGGAAAAGGAATACTACCGTAAGGATGGCAGCCGGATTTCTGTGCTGATCGGAGCCGCACTCCTCCCCGGCTCAGACGATCAAAGTATTTGTGTATTAGTAGACATCACCGAGCGCAAACAGGCCCAGAAGGCTTTGCAGGAATCTCAGCAGTTTCTGCAAACGGTACTCGATACCATCCCGCTCGCCGTGTTTTGGAAGAATCGAGAGTCGGTTTTTTTAGGATGCAATCAGCAGTTTGCCAAAACTCTAGGCTTGCCATCTACGATCGAAAGTATAGGTAAAAAAGACTTAGATATTTGCCAGGAAGAAGTCGAGGCGAACGAGTATTGTGCGATGGATCGGCGGTTAATGGAAACGGGTGAAGCTATATTAGGGATCGAAGAAACGCTAACTCTACCCAATGGTCAACTAATATTTATCGAAACCCACAAGGCTCCCCTGCGAGACTGCTCAGATAATGTTATTGGTCTGGTAGGCACGTTTCAGGATATCACCGATCGCAAAGAAGCCGAACAGAGATTGCAACAACAAGCAAAACAGGAACGTTTGCTGGGAGCGATTACTAAACGGATGCGATCGTCTCTGAATCTGGACGAGATTCTCAATAGCACTGTTGAGGAAATCCATCAGCTCTTGCAATCAGACCGAACGCTGGTTTATCGCGTTTTTCCTGAAGGGACGGGGGCTGCCATTGCTGAATCTGTTTCGCCAAATAGGTCTAGGCTGCTGGATATCCTTTTCCCAGAAGAGGTTTTCCCCGAAGACACCTACGAGCGCTATATCCAAGGAAGAGTTTATGCCCTCAACGATAGCGAAGATGAAAACGAGTCTATATTACCCTGCTTGGTTGAATTCCTCGCAGACATTGAGGTCAGAGCCAAACTCGTAGTTCCAATTATTCAGAATCAAACCCTCTGGGGGTTGCTGATTGTTCATCAATGCGATCGTCCGCGCCAATGGCAAGACTGGGAAATCAATTTACTTAAACAAATTGCTAACCAATTAGCGATCGCAATTCAGCAATCTTACCTCTACGAACAGGTACAATCTGAACTGGCTATCCGCAAGCAAACAGAAAATGCGATCGCTTTACAACTGCAACGGCAGCGAACTTTGGGAGCGATCGCCCAGCAAATTCGCGAATCGTTAGATATTAACCAAATTTTGGCGGCTGTGACACAGCAAGTCAAAGAAATCTTGCAAGGCGATCGGATCATCGTGTTCCGGCTATTTGGGGATGGCAGAAGTCAAATTGTTGAAGAAGCTGTGTCTAGCGAGTTCCCTGCGCTCAAAGACCTTCACTGGGAGGACGAACGGTGGTCGCAAGAAATCCTAAACCGGTACTGGCAGGGCAAGCCCCGCATCGTCCCCGATGTAATGACCGATATCTGGACTGATTGCTTGGTGGAATACGTAAGGGTTGGTCAAGTCCAGTCCAAAATCGTTGCACCTATCCTGCAAGAAGTCCGAACCAGCGAAAGCCATAGATGGGTTGCCCCGGGGCAAACCAAGAAGCTGTGGGGGGTTTTAGTCGTCCATGCCTGTCGAGAACAACGAGTATGGCAAGAGTCTGAAGCGCAACTCCTGCAACAAATTGCCAACCAGTTGGCGATCGCAATTCAACAAGCTAGCCTATTTAAGCAGTTGCAGCAAGAACTCACCGAACGACAACAAGCCCAGCAGCAACTCACCGAGCGCAACCAACAACTAGGAGCCTCTAACGAAGAACTCGCCCGTGCTACCCGTCTCAAAGACGAATTCCTTGCCAACATGAGCCACGAACTCCGCACCCCCCTTAACGCCATTCTGGGCATGAGCGAGGGGCTACAAGAGCAAGTCTTTGGCACGGTCAACGAACAACAAATCAAAGCTTTACAAACCATCGAGCGCAGTAGCTCTCACTTACTAGAGTTAATCAACGACATTTTGGATGTCGCCAAAATTGAATCGGGTCAAATGGAACTCGATTGCACCCCTGTTTCAATCAATCATCTCTGTCAATCCAGTCTGGCCTTTATCAAACAACAAGCCCTGCAAAAACGCATCCAGCTAGAGATTCAAATGCCACTCACTCTGCCCGACTTATTGATTGATGAACGGCGGATGCGCCAAGTCTTGATCAACCTGCTCAATAACGCTGTCAAATTCACTCCTAACGGAGGACGCATCACCCTAGAAGTCAGCCGTCAACAGCGCCCTGCCGACCCAGATTCTGCCGATTCCCCACCCCATTTTTTGGTCAAAGAGACCCTGCAAATTGCCGTCATCGATACAGGTATTGGTATTGCCCCAGAACATATCAACAAACTGTTTCAGCCCTTTATCCAAATCGATGGCGCCCTGAATCGTCAATATACAGGCACTGGCTTGGGGCTTGCCCTGGTGAAACGCATTGTCGAACTCCACGGCGGGCAGGTGGGGCTCAGCAGCACTGTGGGTGTAGGAAGTTGCTTCACGATCGACCTTCCCTGCACTGGTTGTGCGCCCTCCTCTGTTGATCGGGAATCCCAAACAGAGTCCCGCATCGAACCCAGCCAGCCCGAACAGGGAGGGTCTCCCTTAATCTTGCTGGCGGAAGACAACGAAGCTAATATCACTACGATTTCGAGCTACCTGAGAGCTAAAGGCTATCGCATTCTCTTGGCTAAGAATGGAGAGGAGGCGATCGCCCTGGCAAAGTCTGAAAACCCCAATCTAATTTTGATGGATATTCAAATGCCTGGTATGGATGGTCTAGAAGCTATGCAGCGTATTCGCAGCGATCCAAACTTAGTTGATATGCCGATCGTTGCCCTAACTGCCTTAGCCATGAGGGGCGATCGCGATCGTTGCCTTGCCGCCGGAGCCAATGATTACCTCACCAAACCCGTCAAGCTGAAGCAATTGGCAAGCACTATTCAACAACTTTTAGCTTCTAAGCAAAGATAACCCGTGAACAGACCATCCGTTTTAATCATTGACGACGATCCCAATAATTTTGATGTAATTGAAACCCTCTTGAGCGAGCAAGACTATCAATTGCATTACGCTGCCAGCGGGCAAGAGGCGATCGCATCCCTCGACATATTTGAGCCCGATCTTATTTTGCTGGATGTGATGATGCCAGGAATAGATGGCATCGAAGTTTGTCGCCAAATCAAAGCCATGTCAAAATGGCAAGCCGTTCCCATCATTATGGTGACAGCATTAAACTCAAAATCAGACCTTGCCTATTGTCTCACTGCCGGCGCTGACGACTTCATTAGTAAACCTGTAAATGCTATTGAACTGCGTGCCCGAGTTCACTCCATGCTGCGAATTAAGCACCAGTATGACGACCTGCAAAGCTTACTCAAATTGCGGGAAGACATGGTTAAAATGGTAGTCCACGATTTACGCAATCCCCTGGCTGGTATCTTGCTTGGCTTGGAAGTCCTAAAAACCATAGAGTATCCTAGAGAAAAACTACAAACCCAACTGGCTCGACTTTACTCTTCAGCACAAGCAATACAGCTATTAATTGATGATTTATTGCAAATTGCTTTACTAGAATCCGGTAAAACTCGTCTCAATTACACAGAGGTTAATCTGTCCGAACTCGTCAACTCTGCCATATCAAGCTTTGAAGCTATCGCTGCTAAAAAAAATCAGTCGCTGGTCGCTCAATTACCCGAAGAAACCAGTAGGAAAGTCTCGCTTGATGCCACCATGATACATCGAACGCTGGATAATCTCCTCTCGAATGCCATTAAGTTTTCCCCACGTAATAGTCAAATCATAGTGAATGTAGAATTCCCCAGATCGGGCAACGCCAAAATCCAGGTTATAGACTCTGGACCTGGTGTTCCTGATACATTGCGACACAAGATTTTTGAGAAATACGAGATTGGAAATCTGATGTCGGATGTCTCTCAAATAGGGTTGGGTTTAGCTTTCTGCAAAATGGTCGTTGAGGCACATGGGGGTGACATTTCTGTAAGAAGTAATCAACCACAAGGAGCCATTTTTGAAATCAGTTTGGCCGCCTAGCTGATGGCTATCACATCAACTAATAAAAATTTTTCCATTATTGAAAGGGTGGCAATTATGTCTCAATTCTCTCTCTTAATTGTTGATGATGAGCCGGATAACTTTGATGTGATTGAAACCCTGTTATCAGAGCAGGATTATCAATTGCATTACGCTGCCAGCGGGCAAGAAGCGATCGCATCCCTCGACCTATTTGATCCGGATCTTATTTTGCTGGATGTGATGATGCCGGGAATAGACGGCATCGAGATTTGTCGGCAAATCAAAGCCATGTCAAAATGGCAAGCCGTTCCCATCATTATGGTGACAGCATTAAGCTCAAAATCAGACCTTGCCAACTGTCTAACTGCCGGAGCCGACGACTTCATCAGTAAACCTGTAAATGCTATTGAACTGCGTGCTCGCGTGCATTCAATGCTCAGAATCAAGCAACAGTATGATAATATCCAGAACTTATACCACATCCAAGAAAACACCATCAATCTCTTGGAAAGCACCCTCAATGAGCTGCGTGGCAACTTAGCTTCTACTCTATCCCACGAACTGAATACGCCCCTCAATGGCATCTTAGGCACGATCGGGTGGCTCAAGGACGAGATCGGAGACATTGAGATCGCCGAAATCCGTGAGCTCTTAGGCTGGGCATATAACTCGGCCCGTCGCCTAGAAACATTAACGAAAAAATTCCTGATTTATTTAGGATTAGAACTATCGGCAAGTCAACAGCACAAGATCGAATCTGCGCGGACTGAATTTTCAGCTTCCGCCATTGAAGCCGAGTTGAAATATCAGGCTCAGAAGGTCAACCGTAGCAACGATCTGTTGTTCAGTCTTGAGGAAGCGGAGATCGCTCTATCAGAGCGATATCTATCAACGATGCTCCATGAATTAATTGATAATGCACTGAAATTCTCCTCACCAGAGACAACTATTAAAGTTAGTAGTCAAGTCGTAGGGGAGATGCTGCATTTATCTGTACAAGACTCGGGGCAGGGCATGACAGAAGAGCAAATTGCTAAAATTGGTGCCTTCATGCAGTTTGAACGCAAGAGGTATGAGCAACAGGGTACTGGTATCGGCTTAAAAATTGTCCAGAAAATAGTCGAACAGGCAGGAGGAGAGTTCTCAATTACCAGTATCTATCAAAAGGAAACAACGGTACATCTCACTCTGCCTATTGTCCGAAATTAGGATGAGTTTTTCTATCAAGTCCGGTGGCATCGTTATGGAGAATGATATCGATTCCGGTTGCACCGGAATCATTGTTGACTGTTGACTGTTGACTGTTGACTGTGAGTCAAAAAACTGAAAATTGCGCGAATTATTTGTTGACAGCTTGATTCGACTTTACGCCCGACGATGAAGCGCGGATTTGATATCATTCCGGCCCAGCCGGAATTGATATGAGAAGGAATAAATTTGCTTTGCCTGGGAATGGCAAAACATCAAAAAAGATGAACGAGCAGGACAAATATTTGACTCCGAATTAGAGCTTGCTTCTGCGGTAATTCATGGGGTAGAAGGTAAAGAAAAAACCGTACACAACCTTACACAACCTATTAAATTTAACTCGAATCACCTTACTTAATCTTTTGTTACATACTGGCGAATTTTCCCACGGACTTACTTAGTTCTCCTGCAAGCTACAATTGCAGACTCCGGCGCGATCGCACTTTATCTGCACCCGCTACCACTAAAACCCCGCAAATCGCGCCCGCAGTGCGACAGAATCGGGATTTGCGGGTTCGCGCAGTACGATCGGGCGCTTCGCCATTTTAGATTTTAGGTTTTAGATTTGCAATGACTGATGACTATCGGCTTGACATCCTCCCCGGCCGTACCGCAGGATTCCAAGAATCACTTCTTGGGCTTCCTCTTTCCACGACTCGACTTACATTGAGGAGTTGCCTCACCAATGCAGAGGTCGATGTCTTCAGAGGCGTTTAACGTTCCCGTGTGCCCCACGGTACGGAGTGCTAACTCAAGTATGTTAATTGCTGCATTCCAGTCTCGGTCTATTACAAAACCACAATGGTGACAGCGATGTGTTCTTTGACTCAAAGACTTCTTGATGACTTCCCCACAGTTGGAACAGTTTTGAGAAGTGTAGTGCGGTGGTACGGCAACCGTTACCACACCAAACACCTTGCCAAAATATTCTAACCATTGACGGAAAGCCGACCACGCAGCATCAGATATAGACTTTGACAGTTGTCTGTTTCTAACCATGTTACGCACCTGCAAGTCCTCATAGGCAACCAAGTCGTTAGACTGGATGACGCATCTTGCTAACTTCACGGCAAAATCTTTACGCTGCCTACTTACCTTGAGGTGCTTTCGACTCAGGCGATTTCTCGCTTTGACTCTGTTTTTCGACCCTTTGGTCGTGCGAGAAAGTTTACGACTAAGACGCTTTATCGCTTTCTCGGACTTTCTCAGATGACGGGGGTTCTCGATTGTCTGACCGTCCGAATCGGTGTAGAAGTGAGTCAATCCAACATCCAGTCCCAGGGTCTTACCCGTTGGCTGTCTCTTCTCTACCCGTTCTTGGTCAAGGCAAAACTGAACGTAGTACCCATCAGCTCTACGAACAACACGCACTCGCTTAATCTGCTTCAACTGGTAGAAGTGAAGGTCACGAGTTCCCCACATCTTGAAGCTTCCTGCTTCAAACCCATCAGTGAAGGTGATAGTTTGTCTATCGAACGACAACTTCCAGCCCGTTGTTTTATATTCAACAGAGCCATGTGTTTGATGCTTCTTAAAGCGTGGGAAGCCTTTCTTCCCTGGCTTGCTTTTTTTGCAGTTGTCATAAAACCGAGCGATAGAACTCCAAGCCCGCGAAGCCGAAGCTTGTCGAGCTTGGGAGTTAAGTTTGCCAGCGAACGGGAACTTTTTGGCGAGAACAGCGCAATAGGCGCTCAACTCGTACTTGCCAATCCCCAAGTTGTCCAACCAGTATCTAAGGCAGCTATTGCGGACAAAGCGAGCAGTACGAATGGCTTCATCGAGCCGCTCGTACTGCTGTGCAAGTCCCTCTAGTTTTGCCTCAAAAACAAGCATACTTACGCTGACATAACTAGCGTAAGTATACCACCGTTAAAGAAAGCCGTCCTAGAAGGGCGGGGCTTTAAACCCATTATTTTTGGTAATGTAAAAATCAAAGCATAACCCTTTTATTTGCCACTCCCCTCATGCCTTTGCCGCGCCTGTTAACCTTAATTGCTGCTTTCTGCCTCGCCCTGGGGCTGATTATTGGGCTGGTGAGTTCCTTAACAGGGCTTTACAGTCAAGTTGCGTGGTCTGCTTCTCCGCTGCTGGCTAATTTGCTGATTTTCCTGATAATTGTACTTTTGGGAACCCTAATTTTTGCGCTGGTTTACTATTTTAGGCTGCTGCAACGCCCTCAGAAAGTTAAGGGAAAACGGCCGATTACTCCGAAGGTTCCTGTTGTCAAAAGTGAAGCAGCTTCGGAAAATCTCAAAGCAATCAGGCAACAAGTCGATCGCATTCAAGATGAAGTAGCGCGGCAAGCTTTGCTGTTGAGAGCCCGCGAAATTGAAGCTAGCATGGCTAGGGGCAGCGTTCGAGTGGTTGTTTTCGGCACCGGTTCTGCGGGCAAAACTTCCGCTGTGAATGCGCTGGTGGGGCGGATGGCGGGACAGGTGGGCGCGCCGATGGGAACTACCGAAGTTGGCGAAACTTACACTTTGAAATTGAAAGGAATCGATCGAGAATTAGCAATTACTGATACCCCAGGTATCTTGGAAGCGGGAGTTGCGGGAACTTACAGAGAGGAATTGGCGAGGCAGTTGGCGGCGAGGGCAGATTTGATCTTATTTGTTTTGGACGGCGATTTGCGAAAATCCGAGTACGAACCGCTGCGGACTTTGGCGGAAATTGGCAAAAGGTCGATCGTGGTTTTTAATAAAGTTGACCTTTATCCCGACACCGACAGAGATGAAATTCTCGATCGGCTGCGGCAGCGAGTCAAAGGTTTTGTATCAGCAATGGATGTAGTAGCCATTAGTGCCAATCCGCAAAAAGTTGTACTAGAAGACGGCACAATTTTTCAGCCCGACCCGGATATTATGCCATTAATTCGGCGCGTCGCTGCGATTTTGCGAGCTGAAGGCGAAGACTTAATTGCGGACAATATTTTGCTGCAATCTCAGCACTTGGGAGACCAAGCGCGCAAGTTAATTGATGCTCAAAGAAGGCGGCAAGCTGATAAGGCAGTAGAGCGATTTCAGTGGATCGGAGCGGGAGTAATTGCCGTAACGCCTTTGCCAGTTGTGGATTTGTTAGCGACAGCAGCAGTTAACGCTCAAATGGTAGTAGAAATTGCCAAGATTTACGGCTGCGAATTAAATATCGATCGCGCGAAAGAATTGGCATTGTCTCTAGCAAAAACCCTAGCAAGTTTGGGAATAGTTGAAGGCGTAATTCAAGTAGTGTCAAGGGCGCTGCAGTTAAGCGTAGCCGGGTTTGTACTGGGCAAAGCAATTCAAGCAGTCAGTGCCGCTTATTTAACCCGAATTGCTGGTAAAAGTTTTATTGAATATTTCCGCCATGACCAAGATTGGGGCGACGGCGGCATCGCCGAAGTGGTGCAAAGGCAGTTTCAGTTAAATCGGAAAGACGAGTTTGTCAAAGCATTTGTCAAAGATGCGATCGCCCGCGTTGTCGAACCTCTGAATATTTATCAGCAGGAATCGGAACCCGAATTAGAAATGTCAGCCGAATTGGAATCAGAAATAGAAGCGGAACCTTTGTATCAGCAGCCGCAAGACGACGATTGGGAAACCCACAGCAACAAAC
Organism: Microcoleus sp. MON1_C1; assembly: GCF_036701945.1. Classification (NCBI taxonomy): domain Bacteria; kingdom Bacillati; phylum Cyanobacteriota; class Cyanophyceae; order Oscillatoriales; family Microcoleaceae; genus Microcoleus; species Microcoleus sp. MON1_C1. Next base: position 72,344 of record NZ_JAUBRO010000032.1, read on the forward strand.
GAAAGGATGAGTGGTAATGGGCCTAACAGGGAATTGGGCAAACAGGGAATTGAGAATTGGGTAATTACGATCGTTCAATGAGATGTTCCCTGAGTATGCTTTGTTGAATTTTATTAAGAAGTTTTACAAAAATTTTACACAGGGGAGAGACTCCGGGGGGGATCAAGTCAAACCGAGCGATCGGATGGAACACAATTTTGATAAAATTGAAGATTCACAACAAAATTTGCTATTGTGCGTCCGGGTAAAAACAATGAGCGATCGACCAATTATTCTCGGTATTGTCGGAGATAGCGCAGCGGGCAAAACCACCCTCACGCGGGGAATTGCCCAAGTATTGGGGCCAGAAAATGTCACGGTGATTTGCACTGACGACTATCACCGCTACGACAGAAAGCAGCGGGCCGAAATCGGAATCACAGCATTGCATCCCGACTGCAATTACCTCGACATCATGCAGCAGCACCTCAGCCTGCTTCGTACCGGACAAGCAATTCTCAAACCCATCTACAACCACACGACAGGTACATTCGACCCGCCGGAATACATCAAGCCGAGCAAATTTGTCATAGTTGAAGGTTTGCTGGGTTACGCAACTCGAACAATCCGCGATTCTTACGACGTAAAAGTGTATCTTGCTCCTCCCGAAGAGTTGCGAACTCAGTGGAAAGTTAAGCGCGATATTATGAAGCGCGGCTATACTGAAGAACAGGTGCTTGCAGAAATAAAAAAACGGGAACCGGACTCTGAAGACTTCATTCGCCCTCAGCGCAAATCGGCCGACGTTGTAGTTAGTTTTTACCCGCCAGAAGCGGACAATCAATCCGATTTGAGCGTGCGTTTAGTGCTCAGACCGACAATTCCTCACCCTGATTTTACTGAAATTTTAGGTCGAGGCAGCGAGAGTTTTCAACCTGCAATTCGCTTGGGACTCGATCGGGATATGGGCAAACCTGTTGACGTTTTGGAAGTAGACTCCCACGCTACCAGCGAGCAAGTAAACGAACTGGAAATGCTCTTGTGCAGTGAGTTGCCCCACCTGCGGGGATTTTGCACAGCCCAAGGCAACCCGGAAATTGGCAAACTGATCGGCACAACTGGTGAAGTTTTGCAAAGTTACCCGCTAGCTTTGACGCAGTTGCTAGTTGCATATCACATGATGAAAGCAATTCATGTTTATTAGTTAGTTGTTAGTTGTTAGTTGGCAGTTGTTGGTTGTTAGTTCTTAGTTGCTATTGCAATGATTAATAACCAATAACCAATAACCAATAACTAATGTACTCGCAAAGTCGGGTTGGCAGTGCCTAATTGCTGAAGTGGCATGGAGACTGGCAACTGACTTTGAGGTGCGGGCACCATTTCGCCTCGGAAGTCGAGGAGGGTGACGAGCAGCAGGTAGGCAACTGCTAAAATTATAGAAATCACCCCAGTGATAATAGCAATAATTTTTGAACGATCCATATTCTGCCAATTTTAAGTACAGCTAATATTAGTTTAACATTAAAAACAGCAATTATTACTTAACTTATGCAATAGAATATAATCAGGTGCTAGTTATTTCTCTGACAAAAATGGAACCTCTTATAGATGCGCCAACTTTCACCGAGATGCCCGGAGCTACCCCAGTGGTGGAAACATTTAATCTGGGGAAGTTCTACCGTACCGGCTTTTGGATGAATGAAAAAATTGAATCGCTCAAAAATTGCACTCTGACTGTCTCTGAGGGGGAAACTTTCGGGTTATTAGGGCAAAATGGAGCGGGGAAAACTACGCTGCTGAAAACTTTGCTGGGTATAGTACGGCCGACTTCTGGCAGGGCACTGCTGTTGGGGAGGCCTTTGGGCGATCGCACCGTGAAGCAGCGAGTCGGCTATTTGCCAGAAAATCCCTATTTTTACGATTATCTCACCGGCTGGGAATTCTTGCAATTTGCGGCGGGCTTGTTTGAAATTCCCCCCTCTATTCAGCGACAGCGAATTCCGAATTTGCTAGACTTAGTTGGGCTATCTAAATCGGCGGCAATTAAAAAACAGTTGCGCCACTATTCTAAGGGAATGCTGCAACGGATCGGCATGGCTCAAGCTTTGATTAACAATCCAGATGTGGTATTTTTGGATGAGCCGATGTCGGGTTTAGATCCGATGGGACGCTATCAGATGCGGGAGATAATTTTATCGCTGAAAAATCAAGGAAAAACAATTTTTTTTAATTCGCATATATTGTCTGATGTGGAGAAGATTTGCGATCGAGTGGCTATTTTGGCGAAGGGTGAGTTAATCTGCATTGGTGCGATCGACGAAATCCTAGGTAATACTGAAACTTACCGGGTTGAAGGTAGGGGCGGCCACTTGAATATCCTGAAAAAATGGATACCGGATATGGAAGTTGATAATGATTTGTGGTACGGTCATTTGCAGGGCGATCCGAAGGAGTTTCTTTCTAGTCTGAGCGGTACGGGAGGGCAGCTAATTGGGATGAATTTGGCTAAGCCTAGTTTGGAAGAGTTTTTTATGCAGCAACTGCAAGAAAGAGGAATTTATTCTAGTAGTTGAAGTCTATATAGCCATCCTAAATCATTTGTGAATTTCTTACTCCCTCCCCTTGATAAGGGGAGGGTTGGGGTGGGGTCAAAAATTTACGACTCCTGCAAGGATTGCTATACATCAAATTTATTGTGGGGAGTAGGGGTTGGGCATCTTGCCCGCCCTGACTATAGAAACGGGCAAGATGCCCGTTCCACAGCACATCAAGTTTCTTGTGGGTTGGGCATCTTGCCCGCCCAAACTAACAAGAAAACGGGCAAGATGCCCGTTCCACAGCACATCAAGTTTCTTGTGAGGTGGGCATCTTTCCCGCCCTGATTAATAATAAGAAAACGGGCAAGATGCCCGTTCCACAGCACATCAAGTTTCTTGTGGGGTGAGCATCTTGCCCGCCTCTTAAAGGCTAATGTTTTTTACTTCCGTTAACAATGGCAACTGTAGATTTGCACATACTAACTCTGCACAATTCCACTGCCGCAAATACTCATAGACTTCAGAAATAATCGCATTTGCCGCATCTAAATCTCCTGCTTGAGAAGCATGATAGTGCGCTCTGATTAGGGGCTTAATATCCTCGATATCTTGCCATTCCGATTTAGTTTTGAGGGGAATGCTGATATAATAGTGATAGGCTTGGCTGTGGGCGGTACGGAGATTTTCGGGATGTTGACTTAGTAGGTACTCGCCCTTTTCTCGAACTAGCGGATGCAACTGATAAGATTTGAGGTGGCGATCGTAATATAGCAATTGTCGGCGTTTGAGTGCCTGAATAATATTTTCTTTAAGTTCATACTTGCTAACTTCTGGCATTTGAGCGCTAATCCCTGCAAAAGATAGCGGATATTCTGAGGTTTGGTAGACAGAAATTCGGCTGAGACAAGTTTGCTCGCCGTCGCTGAGACGGGCTATCATTTCATCGATCGCTCTTTCAATATCTCGAATCAGCAACCAGTCTCTCTGGTGCAGAAAAATCCCCACATTTCCCTGAAACTCGGTATCGTCTCGAATCCAAGCTGCGACGAGTTGTAACGCTTTGGGATGTCCAGAATAGCGATCCCCCATTTCCGCTAATTCCTCTGATAATGTCTCAATAAGTGGAGCCATATCGGTTAATGAAGCCCTAACATCAGTCAATGTAACAGGTACAACCGATGCAATGACATTTGAGGCTTTTCTCATCCAAAAGCTCGTACCAAAATCATGGAAAGCGGTTTGTGTAGTGATGGATAATTGTACTATTCATACCGGAGAATAAATAGAAAAAGCCATCAAAAACCCCGGGCAAAATTAATATATTTGTCGCCCTATTCGCCGGATTTCTCACAACCGTGAAAATTTACGGTCAAAACTTAAAAACATTCTCCGTTTTATCAAGACGACTAATTATCAAGAGTTAGGAAAAGCGATAAACTTTGCATTTAATGAAGTTACATCAGAAAATATTTGGAATTGGTTTACTCACTGCTGTGATTGTACCTCATCTTGCTGAGAAAACTATATCAATTTTTTTGATACATATAAATTACCCTTCTCCCATCTGCGTTCATCCCCGTTCATCCGCCTTCATCTGCGGTGCAAAAAAGTGCGATCGCCCTTACGACAAAAAGTGCGATCGCCCCTTTCAATTCCTAACCAGAAATCACCTCACTCAAAAGATGAGCCTGAGAACCCTCCAGACGCGGCCCGTGAATCTGCACCACCCTAGAAGCCAAATAATTGCCCCAACGAGCCGCTTGTACAGAACTCAAACCATTAGTAATTCCAAACAAAACACCGCCCGCAAAAGCATCGCCAGCACCCACAGTATCGATCGCCTTTACCGGAAATCCAGCCACATCAACAATCTGTTTGTTCTCCACCACCATGCAGCCTTTATCCCCATTAGTGATAAAAGCCAAATCCGAAATGTCGCTCATTTTCCGAGCACACTCTTCCAGAGATTCGTCCTTAAAAAAGCTGCGAACTTCATCAGCATTGCAAAAAATTACATCGCAATATTCAGAAACTACCTTGTGAAAATCATCAGCAAAGCGATCGACTAAAAAGCCATCCGAAAAAGTAAAAGCCACCTTCACACCCAGACGCTTAGACTGTTCCATCGTCTCAATGCTAGCCTTTCTCGGATCGGGAGCATCCCAAAGATAGCCCTCAACATAACTGTACTTGCAGTGACTCAGGCGATCGACATCAATATCAGTCGCAGCCAGAGTAGTAGAAACACCCAAATTAGTACACATCGTGCGTTCCGCATCCGGCGTAGTCAGCACAACACAAGTACCAGTGGGCTCCTTCGACGACTCAGCAGGATGCACGTTAAAATCAATCCCCGCCGCCAGCAAATCTTGCCGATAAAATTCGCCGTTAGTATCCTTAGCAACCTTCCCCGAATAATACGCTTTACCGCCGCTCTGAGCCAAACCAATCATCGTATTTGCCGCCGAACCCCCCGATCGCATTTGCAGCGAATTGTGCTCTAAATCGTGCAAAATACCCCCCTGGGTTTCTGAATTCATCAGCGTCATCCCGCCGCGATTCAGCCCGTGAGCGAGTACAAATTCATCTTCTACCAATGCTAGGATGTCTACCAGGGCATTTCCCACGCCAAACACATCCACTGAACCAGATTCTTGATTATTTTCTGTCATCGCTGCTTTATTTTACACTAACTATCAACTCTATAATAAATCGGATTAAAGTCAACATCCCCACTCCCAATCTAAAGTCCCCAACTTAAAATCTAAAATTCAAAATCCAAAAGCCCCAATCTAAAATCTAAAATCCAAAATCTAAAATCGCTATGACTTGTCTCCCACCTCTGATTCAGCAAATGTTGCAGCCCGGGTTTTACCCGCACGGGGTGACAGAACCAGTGCAGCTAATTCAGACTCATGCCTCCTTTGTTCTCCTCACAGGAGACTATGTTTACAAAATCAAGAAATCAGTTGATTTTGGCTTTGTCGATTATTCAACCTTGGAGAAAAGACAGCATTTTTGCAATCAAGAATTGCAAATGAATCAGCGTACAGCCGCCGAAATTTATCTGGAAGTTTTGGCGATTGTACAAAGAGGCGATTCGTTTCAATTTTCCAGCAAGCTACCTGCTATGAATTCTGCCGAAATTGCTGTAGAATACGTGCTGAAAATGCGGGAATTTCCTCAAGAGTCGCTGTTGCTCAGTTTGTTGGAACGCGGACTGTTGACCGAGCAACTTATGGCAGACTTAGGGCGGGAAGTTGCCAACTTTCACAGCACGGCAATTAGTAATAGCTACATTCGCAGATTTGGCGAAGTCAGTCAGATTAGCACAGGAATAGATAAGAATTACCAAATTTCACAAAAATATATCGGCGGGCCGCAGACTCAGGCACAATTTCAGGAAACTAAAGATTATACAGATGCGTTTTTTGAAAAAAATCAAGATTTATTTAACCTGCGGATGGCTAATAATAAAATTCGCGAGTGCCACGGAGATTTGCACTTGCGGAATATAGCCTTCTGGCAAGATAAAATCTTGCTGTTTGACTGCATTGAATTTAACGAGTTTTTTCGCTTTGTTGATGTCATGTACGATGTCGCTTTTACAGTAATGGATTTGGAATCGCGGGGGCGCAGAGACTTAGGCAATGCTTTTCTCAATACTTACATCGAACAAACCGGGGATTGGGAAGGGCTGCAATTGTTGCCTTTGTATTTGAGCCGTCAAGCTTATGTTAGAGCGAAAGTAACTTCGTTAATGTTGGACGATACCGCTATTTCAACTGCCCAAAAAGCAGAGATTTCACAGACTGCCGCTCATTATTATAAACTGGCTTGGCAATACACAAAACCGCGCCGGGGAAAGTTAATTTTGATGTCGGGTTTGTCTGGTTCTGGCAAGAGTACAGCCGCTCGATATTTGGCTCGCCGTACAGGGGCAATTCACATTCGATCCGATGCTGTTCGCAAGCATTTAGGCGGAATTCCTTTAAATGAACGCGGCGGGCAAGATTTGTACTCCGATGAAATGACCGCGCAGACTTATGGTAGATTGTTAGAGTTGGGGATAGTGCTGGCTGACCGAGGTTGGGATGTGATTTTAGATGCAAAGTTCGATCGCCAAAACTTGAGAACCGATGCGATTGATCGGGCTCAATCCCACGGCTTGCCCCTACAAATTATTTACTGCACCGCACCAATTGAAGTATTGCGAGAACGACTGCAACAGCGCAGGGGCGATATTGCCGACGCGACGGCAGAACTATTGAGTTCGCAGCAAGCAGCTTTTGAACCTTGTACAGAATTAGAGCAAATTTCTGTAAAGATTGTAGATACCGCGCAAGACTTAGAGGTACAATTAAACTTGATTTGTGGAGAGTAGTTGCAGATCGATCGCCCTTGCGAATTTGATTGTCTGCTAATATTGTCAATATCTTTCTGTGTTATTACAAACACAACTTGCAGCTCATGCCAAAATTTACCGGAGACTCCAAGGGGTTTAACCCCGCGCTGATATGGTTTGTGTTGTTTACCGTTGGGTTTCGCTTAGTAGGATCTTCGCTGCGCGTGAGTCTCGCTCTTGGTGTCATCGGCGGCGTGGCAGCAGGTGTAATTGTCGCTTGGTGGCACAACGAACTACTACTCAACCCGAATATGCGTTCCAAGGATAAAACCTCGGATGCTATCCTCAATAAAGAAGTAGTGGAAACTGAGAGCAAACTATATAGCAAAACCTCTAGGCGTGAAGCTCCTACATTGTTAGACTGGTTGTCTGGGCCAGAGGATCGTCGCTAGCACCGAAAATAGTTTTTAGTATTGAGTTTTAAGATTTAAGTTAAAGAGTTCACAATTCAAAACTCAATACTAAAAATTAACAACTCCCGCCACCTAAATTACTAATTACAGATTAGCGAGTAACGATAGTCCATTACCAATTACCCATTACCGCTAACTAGCAATTTGAATTACTTGCTGAATGTTTGTATTTCTGTCGAAACTCCTGCCGCTGTTTATTTATCCTTTGGGGTTGAGTTGCCTGTTAATGATGGCGGCTTTAATAACACTTTGGAAGCGTCCAAAATGGGCGGCGGCGCCAATTGCTGCGGCTCTAATTATTTTACTGCTCGGAAGTAGCGGTTGGGTTTCAAAATCGTTAGTTCGATCGCTCGAATGGCAAAACTTACCAACTGCCGAACTCCCCCAAGCTGAAGCGATTATCGTCTTGGGCGGCGGTGTCAAAGCAGCTTTACCTCCCCGTCCTTGGGTTGAATTAGCGGAAGCGGGCGATCGCATAATCTATGGTTCCCGACTTTACAAGCAAGGCAAAGCTTCCCTGCTAATTCTCAGCGGCGGTAGAGTAGATTGGAAAAGCGGCGGGCCTCCCGAATCGGCAGACATGGCAGAAATTGCCCAAACAATAGGTGTACCGGCATCAGCAATTCTGCAAGACCCCGAGTCCCACAACACTTATCAAAATGCCGTCAACGTGCGGAAAATTTTAGATGGTAAAGGCATAAAAGGGCCGGTTTTGCTAGTGACATCGGCGATGCACATGACTCGATCGCTCTTAATTTTCCAGCGTCAGGGAATAAAAGCAATTGCCGCACCAACAGACTTTCAGATAACGCAGCAGGATATCGCAGCATCCCAAAGCAATTGGCAAGCAGTCGCCTTGGATTTATTGCCGGACACCTATCAGTTAAACCAGTCAACTAAAGCTTTGAAAGAATACATCGGCTTAATCGTTTATCGTCTGCGGGGATGGCTTTAACAGAATTTTAGATTTTGGATTTTGGATTTTGGATTGAAGAATTCAAGTAGTCTCAACCGTGAAGCCACTTCCAAAATCTAAAATAGATTCAGTGTGTTAGCTTAAAGTCATTACAGCAAATATTAGCCACAGTCGCCCCCAAACAATCATGCTGCCTCACGAGTTGCAAAACATTGCCCCAGAACCGACTCCCGCGGCCGAAATTTTTCAGAGACACCAAATTGTCCGCGAGTTTTACGAGGAAATTAAGTACCGTCAAGAACTACAACTTCACTGCCAGTGGTATTACGCTACAGCCAAGCAGCATCAGCAGGAATTGCAGAAAATGCAGGGAGATTTGAATATCTTCGGCTGGTTCAGCCGGGGACGGTCGAAAAATTAAGGAGTGAACAAAAAAGGTGGTTTGTAGTAAGGGCTTTAGTCCCGCCGCTCGACTAAAAGCCACAGAAAAAACTGAACTCCTCACTACAAACTCTACAACAGTTATAGGACCCCCGCCCAAAAACCGATAATTGCTTTCCGCCAGGATTCGCGATCATCACAAAATTTTAGATCCTAGTTAAAGCTTCCAGATTCATCTGTGGAGTAAATCTAAAATCTAAAATCTAAAATCTAAAATCGACAGACCGGATTGGATATTGTCTTTGACCTCCGGCTTCAACTTTGGAGACAGCTAGACTTCCGAAGATATCAATTCGACCTCATCCTCTTTCAGGTGAGCTCGAAATTTTTTGTCAAACTGAACTAGAACCGGCCAATTGGCACTGACAGGTCGGCCGTGCCATTCGTGAACGATCGCCACGACTTCTCCTTCCATACCCTTAATATCAAATGGTTTACTGCGATTTTCAGGGTGGTGGTAGACAACAACAGAGTTTTTAATGCAAACGCGATCGCCAACTTTCATAGACTTAAATTTAGTGTTCTCTCTTCAAAACTTTGCAAAGCCTACTGGTGCAGAACACCTGTAGGCTTTGCGGACAGTATTTTTATCTTCCCACACAAGTAGAGCGAAAACTCAAAGAAACTTGCCGGTGTTCTGTCGGTGGTTCGATCGCCAGCCGCGATCCCGGGAAGCCTCCATGCCGATAGATCCTCGGTTGATCCCGCAGATCCGATCGGGATTTAAACCCCGATCGGGCGGATTCTCAAGCGCGGGAATTGATTTGATTGGCTAATCGAGAAACGATCAACTTAACCGATTTAACCAACACTCAACATCAACGCCCAAGGTTTGACCCAACTCCAGCAACTGCCGGATCGAAGGCAAGTCCCAGCCGGCGCCGGAACCTGCAATCCCCAAGGCAACGGCAGCGACCACACTGTCGCCCGCCGACACCTCTTGCAGTTGCAGCCAGCCCAAACACAGAGGCACAATTTGACTGTAGAGAGAATTGAAATACAGTTCCTGCGATCGATCCAGACACAAACCCAGACTCAGCCGATCGCCCACTGCAATCAAACGCTCGATCGTGCGGATATCAGCTTCTAAATTGACAGGCGAGTGATCCTCCATGCCTGATCCTGCTTGCAGCAGCGCCTCAAGCGATCGCCAAACCATCTTTTCCAAAATTTCCTTGACTTCGGGAACGTTCAACCGACAGCGGAGATGGCCGCTTTCAGTGGCGATCGCCTCAATTTCGGCCAGCAGCGCCTCCGGGTTCTCGGTTTCCAGTTCCAAGGCCTTGGCCGCCGTCAAACAGCGGTGTCCCAAAGCCACCTCAGCAGCCACCTGCAACTCTACCGGCACCTGCAACTCGTCTCGGTGGAACGCCATTATCACCCCGTAATTTTCCCGGTAAACCTGAGTGTAAAGCTGATCCAACCGAGTCAAATTTTCCTGACTCAGCAACTGCACGATCCGGTGGCGTTCCTCCGCAAATAAATCCCGCAAGCTAAAGGACTGATCCCCAAACAGGCGCACCATTTCCAGAATCGCGTGGGACGCCGAAGCTTCTTGCATAACTCCAAACAACCGCTCTTTGAGCATAGTGTAAGACCGGCGGCTGCCAAAAGGCTGAATGCAGCAGTGGAAGTCCCAGCCGCCGAGGTGCAACGCAGCAAACACAAAAACCTCTGTTTCCCGCGTAATTTCCGAGGTTAACTGCAATTGACCCACAGCCAGAGTCATCGAGCCCATGCGCTGAATTTGGAAATCTTCCTGCTCGGCCTGATAGCAGTAAACTCGCTGTTCGCGGGGAAATTTGGCAAACAGAGAACTGATTGCGTAGTGGGCGGCCACTTGTTTGAGACTAATTTGGGCTGTCACCACCAGTTGGCGGTAAACTTCTGCCCCTGTTTTAAAACAGTCAACGTTGCTGGGTACGAGGGCTAGTTGAGCGACAAAATCCTTTTCTAGCTGGATGCCGGTAACTTCGCCCGCCAATTCCAGCGCCCGGGCCGCGTAGCGCAGAATTTGCACGCCTTCTGGCCGCGAGATTTCTTCAAAAAACCAGCCGCAGCTAGTGAACATTAACAGGGTGTGGCGCTGCATTTCCAGCAGTCGCAGTGCGTCTACCTGTTCGGCGTCGTCGAGTTGGCGCACTTGATGGCGTTGAAGGAAACTGTCAACGTTAGCGGGCGATCGATCGCGGATGACCTCAATATATTCATCTCTGGCTTTCCAGGGATCGCTCAACAGCTTGCGCCCCGCTTCTTCGTAAATCGGAATCAGCCGATCGCGCAGCCAATTCAGAGTATCTCGCAGAGGGCGGCGCCATTTGAGGTGCCATCCGCCGCCGCCACCGCAGCCGCAATCATCTTGCCAGCGATCGACCCCGTGAGAGCAACTCCAGGCCGTCACGGGTTTGAGTTCCACTTCCCAAGCGCTCGGATTTTGACTTAAATAATGAGCAAAATTCGTCACCGTCCAGCCTCGACGGGGAAACTCTTCTGTGAAGGCGTAGGCGAGGCATTTTTCGGTACTGTTTTTGTGGTGGCCGAAAGTTTCGCCGTCCGTCGCCACGCAGATTAATTGAGCCGGTCGGTGGTCTCCCCGTACTGCTTGACCCAACCGCCCTGCCAAGTGGTGGCTGCTGCTGAGAACGTCATTAAAGCCCATATCCCGCGAGATCGGGCCGTCGTAGAAAAAGATATCAATGTAGGGAGTGTTGGCAGGTGGCGCTGCAGAATTTTGGGAGTGCTGGCGGCCAAAATAGTGAGTGCTCAGCGGCGAGAGTTGGTGGTCAGCCATCAACCGCATTTCTGGTTTCAAATAGCAGCGGTACGGGCGAGTCGGATCGATTTGACCGCCGCCGACTTCGTGCCATTCGGAATTTTCCGCTGGTTGCCCTTCGTGGTTTTGCCCGATTAGCGGGCGGCAGCGTTCTGCTTGGGAGGGGGCTAAGACAATGAAGCGGATGCCTTCAGCGACTAAAACTTCGAGGGTGGCGTAGTCTACGGCGGTTTCGGCGAGCCACATTCCTTCGGGATCGCGATTGAATCGGGAGCGAAAATCTGCGATCCCCCACCTAATTTGGGTGTATTTGTCTCGCTCGTTAGCCAGCGGCATGATGATGTGATTGTAGACTTGGGCGATCGCGTTGCCGTGACCGTTGAGGCGCTGACAGCTTTTGCGATCAGCCTCCAGAATCCGCTGGTAGACTTCCGGGTCATAGCGTTCCAGCCAGCTCATCAGTGTAGGACCGATGTTGAAGCTCATATACTCGTAGTTGTTGACGATCCCCGCGACTTCGCCGCGATCGTTGAGTATGCGGGCAAAGGCGTTCGGGCGGTAGCACTCCTTGTCAATGCGTTCGTTCCAGTCATGGGAGGGAGATGCGCTGGCTTGGCGTTCGATCGCGTCCAGGTAAGGGTTTTCCCGGGGTGGCTGGTAAAAGTGACCGTGCACCGTCACGCACACACCTGTTGCAGCAGTAACGCTGCTTTGGGTTGCAGCCGTTACGGTTGGCGAAGGCAAAGGTAGCACATCGGATTGAGTTGTAGAAATCGAAATCATACGAGCAAATCCTCACTCAAGTAGTTAAAGACAATAAAACCAGCCTAATTAGAAACTGAAACCTTACGCAGCAAGAGTTACAGCTAGGCATCTGTTAGGGCTAAATTTGGCTGACAAGTTTTGATACATTTCAAGTAGTATTGCGAGCAAAGCATTCGTTCCAAGATGCCAACCGTCGATCCCTGGGTTTTTCTGCCAATGCTTTGCTGTTGAAAGAGTTAAAAAAGGTAGCTTTTGCTGCTTTTTGGCACTTGCTACCCATTTCGGGTTCGTGCTTGCAGGGCTGCTCATTGAGAGTTTCATTTACCTTGCTGGATTGTAAAGTCTTATTCATTAAATAGCAACTTTTCGCCGGAAAGATTTAATTTTTGGCAATAAATCTTGGCGGTTGTGGATATCGGTTTAATGCCCGATGAATTTATAGAGTAAGAGTTTTGCCCGAGTTTCGCATCATACTTTAGGTGCTTTTTACCTAAGTTCTGGAGAAGTTAGGCCAGTTTGGTTAGGGCGGGGCAGATTTGCTGCAAATGTACTTTCCAGAAGAGTTGTAACACTTGTGCGAAGTCAATAGGCAACAAAAAAGCAAAACGGTAAGTGTTAGGTTTTAACTCCTGAGAGGTATGTGAGGGCGGAGGCGGAGGAGGAGGAGGAGGAGGGTTTGGACGAGAAGATGCTGCATTTGACGGCGAAGTTGGAGAGGCAATTTGCCGAGAGTGCCAAGTTAGAGGCGATGATTCGGGGAAATCTGCCGAGGGTGGGTTCTGGCGGATAGTTCGTCAATTGCTGAAGATTATCATGATTTTTTGCGATAACTTAAGGAACATATTGTGCGATATCAAGTGCGGGCCGTACTTTCTGTTAATCGCGAATTAGTGTTGCTTTACTGGCCAATTGGACGGAATATTTTAAACAGGCAACAGCAGCGAGGATGGGGAGCAAAAGTTATAGACAATTTAGCTGTTGACTTAGAAACAGCTTTTCCTGAAAGGATGTTTGCCGACGATTGAGCAGTTGGAAGCTGAGTTAGAAGCCGTGGATGTGGAAATTGAGGAGGAATGATAAAATTGGAGAGTGCGAAGTCAAGATAACTATTATGAAAAATCTTAGAGCAATCCTTCACCCTAGCTGTAACCCGTGATGTTTTGCGGCCCCAAGTGCTCTCCGGTCAGATTCGGGTGAAGGATTTAGAGAACCTAGCTAGAAATATCAGGAACCCGCACCATCATTTCTCAAATGCACCGTCTTTTCAAACTTAATGGGTTCACGAGGTTTTGGAGGTTTTGGAGGTTCGGGAGGTTTTCGAGAAGTATTAGACTCGTGCTGATCTGCTGAATTATTAGACATAGAGGTTCCTTTGAGTAATAACGAATGTAATCCCAATATAACGCTAATTTACGAATACGCTGCTCAGGCATTAAAAGATTTAGATCTGAGTATCAATAGGCTTAATACAAAACTAGGTGTAGTGCTGGGATTTGATGCAGCTCTCATTCGCTTTTTTTCAAGCTTACCCGATCGTTCGCTGGCAGTAAATATTGATGGTTTGGATATTTCGTTGGAGTGTAATTTTTGTTTAGTTTTAAAAATTTTAAGTTACCTTGCTTTAATAATTTCTTTGATTTATTGTTTCTTGGGGTTTAAGCCACAAACAGCAGGGCAAATAATTTTACCAGAAGAATTAATAGAGAAATGTCTTGACATACCAGAGGAAGAGTATAGACTCTCAATCCTAGAAAACTGGAATCACTCAATAAAGGAATTGGCGAAAAATAGAGACAAAACAGCAGATTTGTTTAAAGGGGCTATCTGGGCACTCATATGCGCTGCTATTTTGTCAGCTTTTGACGTAATTTTATCTTCTTTTTTAGTCAAGTAAACTACTAAAATATAGAGAGGATTAATTAATAGATATCAAAAAAAAAAAAGAACAATTCAGCAACATCTACCTGCAAGCTGTCACCACCGTTGCCGGCTATTCCCTCTACACACCTTCCGTAGACGATGACAGCGTAGACTGGGGAGTAGCTGCCAAAGGCGGCGGGATAGGCCCCATCAGCGCACCTCGCTTAGAATTGCAGTTAAAATCTACATCAAGAGATATCCAAGACAATCACTTTATCCGCTACCCCCTCAATCTCAAAAACTACGACGACTTAAGAATGGATAACTTCGCCATTCCCCGAATTTTAGTTGTCGTTTTAATCCCCGAAATACCCGAAGACTGGTTAACCCAGTCCGAAACAGAACTCTGCATCAGAAACTGCGGATATTGGACCTCGCTGCGGGGAAAGCCAAAAACACAAAACACAAACGCTGTCACCGTCGCCATCCCCAGAACCAACCAATTTACAGTCCTCGCCCTTCAGTCAATTATGGAGGGAATTAGCCAAGGAGTTCAACCATGAAAGTCACCGTAAAAGATAGCCAAACTCTCGAAACAATCGAGCTAAATCAACTGAGAAATTACTTACAAACTCACGGCTGGCATGAAGACCAACCTTTCTTAGATAATGCCACACTTTGGCACAAACCAAAAGCCGATGCAGAAGAATTTGAAATATTGCTACCTAACCGGGAAAACCTGGGAGATTATGCAGCCCGCATCCGCGAGGCAATCCCAACCCTAGAAAACGCCGAAAGTCGCCCTCAATTTGAAATTTTAAGCGAACTACTTACCAGCATTCCCAACACGATTATTCAGGGAATTGTTATGCAAATTCACACCCCCAACACCGACAAATTAAGTGGCGAAATAACTCTCCTCGGCCTGGTAGCTGACAAATTGCGGAAAATTCAAACTTCACTCGCAGACAAAGATTATATCCTGGCGATTAAAGCTTATCAAGAACGCTTACCGATTCTCTGTAGCGGTGACTTAATCAAAAAAGACAACAACGCCTTCATCCTCAAAAACCCCCACAACTTAACTCTCGATGAATTGTGGTAAAACTCACAGAGTTGGTCGAAATCTCTATTAAACACCTTCCAAACAGATATCAAGTTCCCTAGCAAAGGCCTCTGGCGCATCCAGCATCAGCCAGTGTCCAGTATCGGGGATCGTAGTTGTCGTCAGTGTGGGACGGAGGATGTGGAGGCTGAACGGAAAAGTGTTTGAGGGAGCAATAATGGCGTGGGCTCGTGTTCCAGGGGCTGCTAGGTAGCGATCGAGAGCATCAACAGCTTCAAAGGCAAACATCCCGCGATACATTCCACACAGACAATCCTGTGGAGTCGCCGCCAAGCAAGCGAGAATCCGATCGCGCGTATCCGCGGTGCTTCCTGTCAGTGCGTCGTTGAAGCCCGCTTCCACAGCAGCCCGCCAATCCTCCGTCTCCAGAACCCTCTGGAAGGGGACTAGCTGTGTCTCGTGCACCTCTGCAGACACCTTGGTAAAGTCTCCAGGTGGGTCTGCCAGGATCAACTGCGCGATGCGGTGCGGTGCGCTGGCTGCTGTGGCGAGGGCAATACAAGCACCGAAACTGTGTCCGACGATCGCCACTCGATCGAGTCCCAGCCCATCCAGTACCGCGAAAACATCCGCTGCACAGGAGGCGGGCGCATAGTTGCCGTCCTCCGGCGGTGCAGAATCACCGTGTCCCCGCATATCAAGAGCGATCGCGCGTCGGGTACGGGCGACACGGGCAAGCTGCGCCTCCCAGATGCTCGCGGAAACCGTCACACCGTGCACGAACACCACCGGCAGCAGTTCCGACTCCCCAGCAGTGACAGGGGGGCTGGCTTCGATGATGTGAATAGTGCCGATGGGTCCTTTGATAGTTGTCGATCGCATACAATTTTCTCCTAACTTTGAATTTCCTCTTTTTACACAACCAATTTTACCTCTGTTACTCCTTGGCGCAATTCATACTGTCCTTTTACCCAAAATTGTTTAATTTTTTCACTCAAAAACGGAGCAGCTTGCATCATCAATAAACGCAACAATCGATTTTTTCGCAGTTGTTCGCCTTTCCCGGCTTCTTGTGCTTGAAGTTGTTGGGCGCGAATAATTTCCGGTTCGCGTTCTGCCTGAATCCGCGATAATGCTAAGTCAATATCCTCGTAATTAGCCCCTGCTTTCAATAAAGGTACAAGGTGATTGGCCGCAACAATTACATCGCGTAACGCCATGTTAATTCCTTGAGCGCGGAGCGGAGACATGGGATGTGCAGCATCCCCCAAAAGTATGATTCCTGGTCGATGCCAGCGCGGACAGCGACCAACCACAACAGATAATCGCATCGGAGATTCGATCGTATCGGCACAGTTGCGGAAATGTTCTGCCATCCACGCAGGAGATAGCGATGCGAAAGTTTCTGCCCAGTCTGTGTGTTTCCAATCCGTTTTGTCATCGGCAGATAGCACCCAACCCAGATGAAGTTTTCCTGATTCTGCCCCATGAAAGATACTGAATGCGCTACCGCCATTCAGGATCGCATAAAATACATTATCCGCCACAAACCGAGGATGAGCGGCAAGTTTAAACCACAGAACATCTACATTATTCTGCTGTTTTACTAACTCTAATTCTGCACGCTGTCGTACAACCGAGTTTCTACCATCTGTACCAATCACAAGTGCAGCAGGAATTTCTCGCCCATCTCCTAGCTTTACACCCGCAATGCGATCGTTGCTGTACAGTAAATCTTTTACAGGAACACCTGGGATAAACTCAAACTCTGAATGCAACTGAGCTTCTGAAATTAGTGTTTCTAGCAAAGGCGGTTGCGATACCAGCGTACAAGGTCGATTTGACCCCATTGGCTCATCAACTCGAAATAGTTGCCGAGATCCCACAACGAACTCCCAGGCATCAATTTGTCGGTGTGGAACACCTTCTAGCATAGTGGATAAGCCCATTTGTGCGATCGCATCCAATCCGCTCGGCATTAACGCTTCACCGCGAAACACTCGGTAGGAATCTTTTGCCGCCTCAACCAACGTTACAGCAATACCTCGTTTCACCAGCAGTAAGGCAAGTGCCGCACCAGTTGGCCCCGATCCCACAATTACAACTTGCATCATTGCCATTCCCCATTGCTTTTTGCGGATATTGAGATGTCAAAAAAGGTGGTAAAAGGAGGCGAAATCCCCTATTCCCAGCTATTTCTGGAGTGCCTGTTGAAAAGTCTTAACTGCATCAACATGATTCACCATATTGATGCAGCGCAACAACAAATCCAAATCGATCCCTTTCACCTCCTCACTACTGGAAACCTTTTCATAATGAAGTGTATTGCCCTCTCCCCGCAGGTGATAAACCTCTAACAATCCATCTTCCCAGAACCACACTTCCTTTATCTTCAGCCGCTTGTATGCCTCCAGTTGGTTGATGCCACCACTGGAAAACACGACCTCGATCGCCAAATCGGGTAGCCTGCGACCAGGAGCAAGTTTATAAGATTTATCGGCCTCTCGCTTGACTTTTCCGGTTTCACTTTCCAGAGTCATTGAGCCAGTTGGAGTAAAGTCAAACCCCGCCATCAGCAGGTAAAGCTCCAACAATGCACCAATTCTTGCTTTAACAATTTCGTGGGGTTCTCCAGGCATTCGTCGTATCTCCAGAATTCCATCCAGGAAAGAAAGTCGATATCCTGGACGGTCTAACAATTGCTCAACTGCTTTGAACTCTCTCCAAGTGAGTCCGTCAAACAGAAGGGGTGATTCTTTTCTGGGTGGTGCGATGATTGCTGCGGTCATTTGATTCTCCAGTCTATTTCCAGATGAGAAACGATCGGGTTTGGAGGGCGATTTGTTTATTATAACTTTAAGTAGCTTTCTCCACTGTAAATCCGATTTCTTGCCCGTATGATAGTTCCAGCGTGTGACCGTCCGGGTCTCGCAAAAAAGCCCAGTAGCCGATCGGATATCCAGCATCTTTTGGTTCCTCAAGCAGTACGCCTTCTTGACGTGCTTTGTCGCAGAGAGAATCCATGTATTCGCGGCTTTTGCAACCTACTCCGAGGTGTGCAAAGGGACACAGAACGGGATGTACGGAGTCTGTTTGAATTAGCACAATTACAAAAGGGCGAGTGCGATCGGAAAGCCAGACCACAGCAACACCAGTTTCTGCATCAATGCGGCGGTGAACGACCTGCATTCCAGCATACTTGGAGTAGAATTCAATACTGCGATCGACATCAGAAACGGCCAGTGCGATGTGTGTGAGACCGATATCAATCATATGTTATCTTGCTCCCGTTATATGAGGCTTAAAATCAATAATTGCCACTTCCAATATCATAAATTTAATGAGACGATCGCCACTTATACCAATTTTTTATGAGGCCCCGTAGAATCCGATCACCCTGGCGCCCCCCGCGTCCGGGGGGGGACAAGAGTCTGATCTTTCGTTCCCCTACTATCAGGGAGATGCGAGGGGGATCGAGATATGTGCAACTTCACATTAAATTGGTATAACCGCTCGTAACTGTCCATCGTTTTGCTGCCTAGTATTTGTAAGCAGCAAAACCTGAGCGGAACCAAGACGATTTACCTCTCAAGGTAGATGTCGGTTAATCCTGCCTTTGAGATACTCCATATGAAATGTAACTATTTATACTAATGCCGCATCTTTTGTTGGTAGACGACGAAGCCCCACTCTGTGAAAGCCTTGCTTACTCACTGAGAAAGGAAGGCTATGAGGTCACTACAGCACCAGATGGACACAGCGCGATCAAACAATTCCACAAGCAAGTACCCGATATCATTCTGCTCGATCTGATGATGCCAGAAGTTGATGGGATGGAAGTGTGTTGGCGTATCCGGGCTTTTTCTAATGTGCCTATACTGATGCTAACGGCTAAAGACCAAGATATGGATAAAGTGTTGGGCTTAGAGGCAGGGGCAGATGATTATGTGACCAAACCCTTCAATACGCAGGAATTGCTCGCACGGATTAAAGCTTTGCTGCGCCGCCATCATGCGGAATCTACTTAAAAGCGATTAAGGCATCTTTCAAGGGTTTGATAGCTCGGTTGGCTCAATCCATGACCAATGGCGCTAGGTTAGGATCGCTTGCAACGGATACACCATTTATCCCAGCCATGTTTGAGCCGATGAAACTTTTTGCCCAAGACTCCTTTACGAGCAGATGGTTAGCATCTCTTCGGTGGAATTCAATCCACACGAAGCTCTTGGCTACCTACCTGATCCTGATCGTCTTAGGAACCTCGCTTATGTCTGGTTACATCCTATGGACGTTTTATGCCTTTTTCATGCAGTCTCGTCAGACAGATTTAGAAAACTGGGCAACAGCACTGAGCGAGAGCGTTGCAGATGCCCTCGAAGAAAAAGATATCCAACGGGTGCAGATCATTGTCCGGCGCTATGGGGCACCCGCCAATATCACACTCCGTGTCTTTGATGCCCAAGGTTCGCTGTTAGCCACCTCTGACCCTCGAACAGATCGACAAATCACCAATTGGCTGCTGATATCTGGCGTTTCAGAAGCACTAGACGGTCATTCGGTGCAGGGCGTTACTAAAGGGGTTTTATCAAGGGAAGATCGCCTCTATATTGTCAAACCGATGACTCGCAACGGTCAGATGTTGGGGATATTACGCATCTCGATTACTTTAGAACAGTTTCAGAAACAGTTTGTAAGGGTGATCTGGACAATTTTAGCCGCCCTTGGCATTACCATTCTTCTCTGTACCTTGGTCAGCAATCGATTAGCCCGGAGTCTCTCTAAACCCATTGAGGTGATGCGAAACTTTGCGATTCGCGTGGGTAGAGGACAGTTTGATGACAAACTCGTGATTCGTCAAAGCAATGAACTAGACCAACTCGCAACGGAACTGAATCGTATGAGTGAACGGTTGAAATCATTGGACAACGAACGCAGAGCCTTCCTAGCGAATGTTTCCCATGAACTGCGGACCCCTGTGAGTAATGTTCAGGTCACCATTGATGCGCTGGAGCGTGGCGCTGTGGATGAGCCGGAGTTGCGCGATCGCTTCTTTCAAACCATCAAAGAGGAGACGAAGCGACTTTCGGGCTTAATTCACGATTTGCTTGATTTAGGACGCTTAGAAGCGGGTGTCACGCTATTAGAAATCCAAGCCATTGCCTTAGAAAGTGTCATCAGCCGTGCGATTAGAGCAATGGAAGTTCGTATGCAGGCTAAAAACGTGACTGTAGAAGTTGATGTTGCTGACCTTCGGATTATGGGCGATTCGGAACGCTTATTACAGGCTTTTTTGAATCTCTTAGACAATGCGATTAAGTACTCTACCCCCAATGCTCGTATTTTCATTGCTGCCTCTGGCAACAAGCAACAGGCTCTGATTTCAATTCGAGACCAGGGAAGCGGCATTCCTGAAACCGATTTACCTCGCATTTTTGAACAGTTTTACACCACGAGCCGCTCTAGTAAGAATGGGGTTGGTCTGGGTCTAGCGATTGCCAGACGCATTATTGAAGCGCATGAAGGCAGTATTACAGCCAGTAGTAAACCCGGTCAAGGGGCTGTATTCACCCTTTCTCTACCCTTAGAATCATAAGTAGTTGATCCCGTTGTCTGGTTCCGTGTCACTTCTTCCACCTGACTCACAGCAGTATTAGTCAAATGGATAGGAAAACCCGACTCTGCCAAATCAGACAATCTATAGCAATCCTATATGAATTGTGAAAAGGCATCAAATCTTTTCAAGTTAGGAAAATTGAAAAGATTATATTT
>NZ_JAUBRO010000033.1:0-89414 GCF_036701945.1 Microcoleus sp. MON1_C1
TGTTAGCTTTGAGAACGGCTATATCTTATAGATTTGTCGGTTGGCTCCAAGATAATGGTGACGTATTTGCCATACACCTAGCAGGTTTGGGCTATGTTTGGGCTTGAATTTTGTTCAAGTCCCGTTATTGTCAATTTAAAGCTGGCAACTACAGAACAGCTTTAGTGAAGCGTCAATCCCACATAGTTCCAACTAATACAGATTTTTTTGGTGCAATTCTTCTTTCAACTTCGCTTGAATGTCAAAAGGCTCTCCCCAATCCCAAATTTTTACTTCTAGGTGTTCGTTAAATACCATTATTTCAAGCTCTATCAGAGTTTCTAATGGCAGATTTTTGTGAGCGTGGCGAACAGCATTCGTAAACCCTTCAATCACAGCAAGTTTACACTGATGCAAAACGGCTAGGGGAATTGGTAGAGGATCTAACTGTTCTACCCACGATAAAACTTGAGCAACAGCCTTGATATCAGTATTTACTTGAAGGATAAATTTTTGAACTTGCTGGTTATAACTTGGCTCCGCTGGGCGATTTCGTTGCTTTTGAAACCTGAAATTAAAGCTGTTTAAAACATCGATCGCGCGCTTAAAAAAACCATCTTGACTGCTGTGTTGGGATGGTACTAGACCAGGCTGCTGATAATATTTTACAATGAACAGACAGTTTCGACCGTCAGAAGTGCGGGTATAACTTAGCTCATCGGCAATTTTGCCAATAATTTTTATACCTATCCCACCTGACGGAATTTCATCTATGTTATCTCTCATGGTGCTATCCTTTGTCATCATTTAATGTGTACTTTTTTACCTAAAAAAGAGAGTGACATTCTAAACGATTAAGTTTGCATGATTTATGCCTGACTTTTCCCGTATGCCGTGCAGTTGTTGTCCCGCTCATTTTCTCTTTTTTGCTTGGGTCTTGACAAACTCAGTTTGCGATCGCTAAACTGAGCGAAAACTGACATTGACAATGAGATAAGTAAATTATATAATGACCACCCTCAAAGCCTCTGAGGAGGGATTAGTAAAAATTAGGCAAGCTAGAAGAGAAAGGGGCTCGACGATAGAAGACCCCAGATGGCTAGTAGAAGCTAGTAAAGCATTAGATCCAGATCGAACTTGGACAGAAGCCGGACCCTATGCCGATGGCCTTTCGCTGCCCACTTGGAGGCGCTTTTTAGCAGGAAGAGAACCCATAAAAGCCAATGCTTTCAAGGCCTTCTGCACGGTTTTGCAGTTGAATTGGGAAGAAATTGTCGATCGTCCTCCTTTAGCCTCCCCTTACCAAGGGGGGGTTGGGGGGGTTAGAGATTTTTGCCAACAGCCTATTGATTCGGTAGTCCAAGAGATCCGGCAAAAATGCCACAGCAAAATCCAACAGCTTTACAGCAAAATGCAACTGTTGGATATTGCACAGCCCGTTGATGTCAGCAACCTCTACGTTGAAGTCAACATTTTGGAGGAAATTACCAGTTGGCAGCCGGGAGAAATTCGCGATTTACTGAGAGACTTCAACCCAGATGCAGATAACTTTAACCGCTTAGGTTTAGGTAAAGTACGCCAGAAACGAGTATCAGGATTGGATGCGGTGAAATCTCACTCTAAACTAATGGTACTCGGCAAACCGGGTTCCGGTAAAACTACTTTTTTGAAACACATCGCCATTCAGTGCGATCGCGCCAAATTTGAAGCCAACAAAATACCGATTTTTATCTCTCTCAAAACCTTTGCTGAAATCGCTAATGTTGACTTATTAGAATATATCAGCGACGAATTTGCCAGTTGCGGAGTTGAGGCGCGATCGCAAACTGAATTCGCACTCAGTCAAGGCAGAGGGCTGATTTTGCTCGACGGCTTAGATGAAGTGCCAGAATCAGATAGCGATGCAGTCGTCAGACAGATTCGTCATTTTGCCGGAAAGTATTACAACAATCAGTTTATTATTACCTGTCGAATTGCCGCTTCTAAGTACAGATTTCACGAAGAAGGATTTACCAATGTTGAGGTAGCCGATTTTAATAACAAGCAAATCGCTGCCTTTGCTCGCAATTGGTTTGTGGCATTTTCCCAGAATGTGGAGGCAGGGAAAGCTTTAGCTTCTCAATTTGTAGAGCAGCTAAAAATGGGTAAAAATCAGCAAATTCGAGAACTGGCAGTAACGCCTATATTGTTGAACTTGAGTTGTTTAGTATTCCAAGCCAAAGCAGATTTTCCATCGAACCGAGCCCAGTTGTATGAGGAAGGACTGGAAATTATGCTCAGAAAATGGGATGAAACGAGAGGCATTGAACGGGATGAAGTTTATCGCGATTTGAATTTGTGTCGCAAGAAACATTTACTTGCTTTTGTGGCAGCTATTACTTTTGAGCGGGGTGATTACTTTTTTGAAAAACATCAAATTCAACAAGTGATTGCCGATTATCTGGCTAATTTACCCGATGGCACAAGTGACCCCATTCAGTTGGAGATCCATAGTGAGGTTGTCCTGAAGGCGATCGAGGCACAACATGGATTATTAGTGGAGAGGGCAAGAGGGATTTATTCGTTTTCTCATCTAACATTCCAAGAGTATTTCACTGCTATAAAAATAGTTAATAATTCCGATTCACAAGCTTTGGAAAAACTGGTCAGCCACCTGACCGAGAAGCGTTGGCGAGAAGTATTGTTCTTAGCAGTTGGGATGTTGCAAAAAGCTGATGATTTTTTACGGTTAATGAAACAACAAGTTGATGGACTTGTCGCTGAGGATGAGCAGTTGCAGCAATTCCTACTGTGGGTAAATCAAAAATCCCTTTCTGTTGATTTTCCGTACAAACCTGCGGCAGTGAGATTCTTTTACTTTTCCCTTCTTCCATGCCTTGAGCTTGCTCTTAATCGTAACCCTGAACGTTTCCTTGACCCAGCCCTTTACCTTGCCGTTAAATATACCTTTGACCCTGCTGTTGAAATTACCCTGGACCTTGTTCTTGACCTTGCCATTTTGCCTGTACTCGACGGTGCTATTGACCCAGCCCTTAGTCTTGCCCACGACATTCTTCTTATCCCTCTTGTTGAACCTGAATTAATGCAAGCACTGCAAGAACTTAAGAAACAGCTACCTCAGCCAGATGGTGACAAGGAAATATTTAGGAAATGGTGGCAAGCTAATGGACAAGTTTGGACTAGCGAATTAAGAAAAATCATCATTTCCTATCGCAATATAGGTCACGATTGGCAATTTAGCGAACAGCAGAAGTCATTGCTGAGGAAGTATTACGATGCTAATAAAGTGCTGGTATATTGCCTCAATAGCGCTTCTAATGTATCTCCTGCTGTGCGGCAGGAAATTGAAGGAACATTGCTGTTGCCGATCGCACATCTCCAAAAAACCGGTGACAAGGGCGATCGCCCGCTCTAATTCCACTCGCTACCTACTCCCATATTAAGATGCGAGCGCCCCACAATTCCTCCTTCAAAGCGGGGAAAGTGTCACAGGATATATCCACCTTGAAAAACTGGGAAAAATGGCAAAAAGCCCCCTTTTTTAGGGAGCTTACTTAGCGACTTCAGTTATGCTCAAAACAGAAATCCTACTGCGCCTTTAGCAATTACTTTTGAGGGGTTGCTACACGAACTTTGGGAATATCCATTATCGGTGCATTCACCCCAAGCATCAAATCGTTAGGATTAACAATCTCCACCAGAGGCTCGTTCAAAGCCATAATCAAACCGTCCGATTCACCCGAAACGGGCGATCGAGCAAACTGGGGAGCAAACAATTGGCGATCGCCACCGACACCAGACACTAGCGCAATCAACAAAGCTGCGATCGCACCTCCACCCAAAATCCAAGTTTGTTTCGGCTTGCGTTCCACCCGCTGCAAAACCTTCGTCG
Organism: Microcoleus sp. MON1_C1; assembly: GCF_036701945.1. Lineage (NCBI taxonomy): Bacteria > Bacillati > Cyanobacteriota > Cyanophyceae > Oscillatoriales > Microcoleaceae > Microcoleus > Microcoleus sp. MON1_C1. Next base: position 3,872 of record NZ_JAUBRO010000033.1, read on the forward strand.
CCAACTCTTGTGCAGATTGTTCCGAAGCAGGCACCGGCATTGCCTGAAAACTCTGCTGCATCATCAGCAGTCGCGAGTACAAACGTTTCGTAGTGGGGTCATTTGTCAGCCACTCCTCAACTTGCCGACGTTCTGTCGCCGTCACTTCACCGTCGAGGTAGGCACTCAGCAATTCAAAGCGATCGCGCATCATAGTAGTTACATTCCCCTGGGGATAATTGTTGTTAGCTTGACTTTCAGCGAGTGAATCCCCGATACCTTGCTGATTCTGATTTTTATCCGATTCAAAGTTATAATTCATATTTCAAAATTGCTTTAATTGGAGAAAGGACGCACCCGCGCTTAGAATGATTTACTGCTTTTTTATATTTTAAAAAAGAAGTTTTGATATGACAGCAAACATCACCAAATCTTCTTGCTCTGCCTCTAAAAGCACTATTGCTAATTACCATCGAGATATTTTTGCAATTCCAACTGCAATCTTTGGCGAGCTCTAGCAATTCTCGACTTGACAGTTCCCAGAGAAACTCCAGTCATTTCGGCTATTTCCTCATATGCTAAACCTTCAATTTCTCTTAAAACAATTGTCGTGCGGAATACTTCCGGCAAATCGGCGATCGCCACCCGCAACTGATCGTAAAATTCTCTAGTCGTCAAATCTTCATCAGGCCCCGGACTGTCGGCCGGAATTTCCCAATCTACCTCGCCATCTTCCAGAGCACGGGGTACGTCCAACGACAGCGGAGTTCGCACCCGCTTGCGCTTCCGCAACTCATCGTAAAACAAATTAGTGGCGATGCGGCTCAGCCAGCCCCGAAATTTAACAGGCTCTTGCAAGCGGTTAATATTGCGGTACACTCGAATCCACACTTCCTGAGCCAAGTCTGCTCGGTCTTGCCAGTCAGGGGCCAAGTGATAGAGAACCCTGTCTACGTGGGACTGATACCGCTTCAACAGTTCTGAAAAGGCAGTGCTCTCAGGTCGATTTCCTTCCTGACAACGCAATACCAAGTCATAATTAGAGAGTTTTTCGGCTGGCAATTGCACTCTTTGAACGGTCGCCACAACCGCAGACCAGGACACGGAAATAAAGTCGCTCATCGGTGGAATTGGCTCATCGAACATTCCACACTTTTTGACGGTAGCAGATCCCGATTGGTTCCCGCGCTCGGAAACTGCGATCGGCTTCAGTCATCAAACAGTCAATGACTGCTGACTGCTTACTAATGCCCGACAACCTCGCACGCTCCAATACTAACCCAACTGCTAGAACCGTCGGCCCAATGTTCCTTTTTCCAAATCGGTACATTGTGTTTTAGCGTATCTATCGCGTACTGGCAAGCTGCAAAGGCCTCCCCCCGGTGGGGACAGCCAACAGCCACCAGTACGCTGATTTCGCCCACCTGCAAGTGTCCGACTCGGTGGTGAATGGCGACCCGATTGACATCGGCCCACTGGCGGCGGATTTCCGTAGCGATTTGCTGGAATACTCGCACGGCCATCGGTTCGTAGGCTTGATATTCTAGGGAAACTACAGCTTGACCGTCAGTTTGGTTGCGGACTGTACCGCTCATCATTACCACGGCTCCGTTCGCGGGGTCATCTGCCAAAGCGTATATTTCCTCTACAGACAACGGCGCTAAGGTAATGGCGAAGCTGTCTGATTCATGGCGTTGAGGAATTGTGCCGATCGAAAGTGCAGCGCTAGAGTTCATTGCCAAAGAAGTGGTGGTGGAGAAGTTAATTGATCTTGACACAAATCAAGTCGCGATCGATCTTGCATCGTTGTCCGGGAAACGGGGTGGCTAATGTTGAGAGCCATCTCGTAGCACGGGCGAGGGCCCGACGCCATCACCCCGAACTTTTGTACCAGTGCGATCGGCTACAATATAACTCGCCCCAACCAAATTAAGAGCGTGATTGAAGACGAGCAGGATGCTTGTTCGATCAAATTAACTGCCGATATTGCTGTAGCAACTCAATAAATAAGCACACCCCAATAAGTAGTGTCATTCGTAACTCCGTACAAGCAATCTCAAACCCCAAGCGATTACTTTGTTCCCTTTTGAATGACACAGTTAACTTTAATTCGGTCCTCCTACTTATCGGTGTAGCCAAAATTTTTAGCAGCAGATGTAAACTTTATTTATTTTTTTGTTCCGGAAAGCTACTTAGATGACATGATATACCTGTGCAGGGTTGAGGCAAATTGGCGGATACTAGACAAAAGCAAAATCGTAACGCCCTCATGTGCCTTATATGAAACATAAGTTAATAGTTTGGGCTGTTAATGGAGGTTTCGACCTGAGTCTGCACCAATAAATGTTAACAACAATCACGAGGAAACTATGGAAGCACTAGCATTGAGCCACTCTTTTGTTGCTTATGAATCTCCAGAGTCCGAACTCCAAGTCAAGTCGTTAGATCAACTGGGCTTGAAAATTCCTAATTCTGCATGGATAGGCGTTGCAGGTATGGCAGTAGCTTTATCTGTTCTGAGTGTCGGTGGCGAAGCCCAGGCCGCTTGCTACTCCCGCTGCGGCAAGAAAAGCCATCACGGCCATCACAGCTACGCCAAAGTTGTCACGAATGGCGGCCGACTGAATATCCGCAACCGCCCCGATAGCTGTTCTCATGTAATCGGCAAGTTATATTATGGAGACCACGTAAAATTGACCGGTCGTTACAAACACGGCTGGGCCCAACTGAAAGGTGGTGGCTGGGTGTCTGCGTCCTGGCTTTCCTAACTCTTAACTAGAGCAATTTACATTTCTAGAAAGAGTTTTAATCGTTACCCGGTCATACTGGGTAACGATTATTGTAAAGAGGCGATCGAGCCTGAAAATAATCGAATATCCGAAATTCCTGACTCACAACTAACAGCCTAAACTTTACCACCGCCGATCAGATAAAGTAATGCCATCCGCACCGCCACACCGCTGGTAACTTGCTGAGAAATCAGGCTAAACTGGGCATCGTCCATCAAATCCGAACTAATTTCCACGCCGCGGTTAACTGGGCCTGGGTGCAACACCTTCACATCAGGCTTGCAGAGTTTGAGTCGATCGCGCGTAATCCCGTACAAAGAATGGTACTCTCGTAAACTCGGCAGCAAATGGTCGCTCATCCGTTCCTTTTGCAGCCGCAAAGTCATCACAAAATCAGCATCGGCCAAAGCAGGTTCAAGATGCCAGTGCAAAAATAATTTGCCTTCCCTACCATCGCCACACTCAGCAAACAACAGCGGCAGCAAAGTTGGAGGCCCGGCCAAATGAACCTCGGCCCCACAAGCCGTTAGACTCCAAATATTAGACCTAGCCACCCGCGAATGCAAGATATCCCCGACAACAGCAATTTTTTTGCCCGCTAAAAGTTCCAGCCGCGGACGTTCGGTATCTAACAGAGTACAAATAGTAAATAAGTCTAGCAAACCTTGCGATGGGTGTTCGTGCTGGCCGTCTCCTGCATTGAGAACGCTGACTCTCGAACCCAAGCGATCCATTTCCGAAGCAATCGTGCTGGGAACTCCAGCTTGTTCGTGGCGGATCACCATCAAATCCGTTCCCATCGCCAGATAAGTCTTAGCCGTATCCAGAATAGTCTCCCCCTTCGTCAGAGAAGAACTTCCCGGGGTAAAATTCAGCGTATCCGCTGACAGTCGCTTCGCCGCCAACTCAAAACTATTGCGAGTCCGGGTAGAAGGTTCAAAAAACAAATTCGCGACCACCTGACCCTGCAGGGCCGGCACTTTCTTCGTGCGGCGGCCGAGTACCTCCCGAAAACTGGCTGCAGTTTGCAGCACCGTATCGTATTCGTCCGAGGTAAAATCAGCCAGAGTGAGAATGTGTCGCCTTGTCCAAGTCATACAATTTTAGATTTGAGATTTGAGATTTGAGATTTATTGAATCAAGACGGACGATGGGTTTGAAACTTGCCTGCTGGCCCACGTGGGGCAGCCTAGAATGTTTGATCGACATTTAGGGGTGGCGATCAACAGTATCCAACAATTTTTGATCGCTTTTGCGGTAAGTAGAGTTATAATCAGTTTATGTAGCTCAGACCCCACTCTCACAGCGAACCCAGCGTCGAAGGTGAAACAGGTGTGGTTTACCCGCAGGAAAGCGGAAATTACGCTGTAGCAGCGAAAGAGCAGTAGTTGCAGTTTCTCCTACGCAAACTCAGCCTTGTCCAGAACAAGCCGAACGCAGCCCTTGCATCTACCACTATGTGGAAACAACTATGTAGAAACAATCGCGGCGGCAAGCCTCCCACTGTCACTCGACAGCATATAGCGGGACATTTCAAAGATGATTAATTCTTTGAAGTCGGTCTTGACTCTTCAGTCCTGCTTATAGGCCCTTGTCAAAACGAACAGTGTTAAGATACAAGTTGAATATGTAGCTTCCCGACAAAAATCTACACGTATCTTGGCGAGACTGTTCTTGGCGAAACTGCGGTAACAAGTGTGAGCTGGGAAGTTGTAATTACACAAGATTTAAACAATTCAAGAGGTATTATGAGCCAGCAGGTTATACAGCCGATGGTTAAGTTCCAGCGTCAGGTGCATTCTCTTGTCACGTCTGACATTATCAAGCCGACAGACAGTATTTGGAAAATTGCTCTGCTTTACGGCGACGAATGGCCGTATTGGAAACAGCAATTGCTAGAGTTTGATTTTTCTATGCAAGACCCCGTGAGCGAGTTGATAGCTGTAGAAGCTTGGGACGAGGAATAACAGATGAGACGGAGGACTGGGGTGTCGGAGAGAAATTTCGAGGCGATAGGGTAAATTTTCTTTCATAAATTTCCGTTGCTAGCTTCTTCCCTCTTCCCTCTTCCCTTGGCCCTCTTCCTAATGACTTGCGACTTTTGATTTGTGACTTCTATTAAAGGGAAGCTGCTAAAGCTCGAGCTAATTGTTGAGCAGTTTGAAAGCGATCCCCAGGCTTAGCTGCCGTGGTTCGCAAAATGGTATCCCGCAGCTTGGGGGCGATCGTCGGAATATTTTCGAGCTTAAACCCGTACCCTCCAGGTATTTTCCCGTAAAAGTTTTGAGGGCTTTGGGCCGTCAGCAAAAAAATCAAAGTAGGCCCAATAGCATATAAATCCGACTGAGGGAGAGGCTGTCCCCTGTCTTGTTCTGGTGCGGTGTAGCCTTCAACGCCGATGCGAGTCCCTGGAGGAGTGCCGATTTCTTTAACGGCACCAAAATCCAGCACTGTAATGCAATTGTCGCGGTGGCGCACCAGCAAATTAGCAGGTTTAATATCCCGGTGGACGATCGGGGGTTTTTGAGAGTGAATGTAGCCCAAAACCTCACAGGTTTGGATCATCCACTCTATTGCTTGTTGGGGAGCAACAGGGCCACGGTTGTAGATGCGTTTTTCTAAATCCTCGCCGTGGAGCATTTCCATCACCAAGTATTTTTTCCCCCCTTCCACAAAAAAGTCAAAAAACTGAGGAATTCCCCGATGGTGGAGGGCCTTGAGAGTTTTAGCTTCACGTTCAAACAGTTCTTGAGCTTTGACTATTTGAGCCATATCAGCATTCATTTCCTTGAGGACTACCAGAGATGCTGCGGGGGAACTTCCGGGTTTTTGAGCTTTTGCTTTCTCTCGATCCCAGGCTAAAGTCGTTGTCCCCATACCGCCTTGGCCCAAAGTTCTCAGCACTTGGTAGTGTCGGACAGTGCGATCGACTTTAATCGGTTCGCCACAGTGGATGCAGAATAAATTCCCCGGCGGGTTTCCCGCATGGGTACACCTCGGGGTGGCGAGATTGACGGTGGGGTTAGCCTCAATCTTGCCACCGACTTCAATAGTAATAACTTGGAAATGGAGAATTGGGCCGCCCCGCGCCAACTGGATCAGGGCACCGTCGGATATCCAACCCTGAGACATGAGAATACCGTTTACCAAAGTGCCATTTGTCCCCGAATTGACTAAGTACCACTGACTGGATCTCCCGTTATTAACTCTTTGCAGTTCCAGATGCTGCCGCGACACTAGAGCGTTAGGGATCACAACGTGATTGTCTGGAGAGCGGCCGATGCGAATAATGGATTCGCTCTCGAAACTCCACTGTTGCAGGGGGGTCTGTTTTTCTGGATCTAAAAGAGTCAGCAGCATTTTTGATGGATGTGGTTAATCTGCTAATAACTAGCAGGAGTTGCCCCGGTTCGGGCTGGGCAATTCTTTTGCCCAGCGCCAACTGTAATAGCTGGCTATTGAACGAGGAACTAATAACTAGCTCTGTTGCAGCGTTTAACCGTAAATTTACTAGAAATCAATCTGTTGCATCGTTCGCGTAATAAGTATTATTACTATGATTTCAGCCCTTAGCTTCATCACATCTTGATTAAAGCACATTTTTTATTAAAAATTGCATAAAGATGCTATCGCTCTCTCATTTTTGTAAAATATTTTCAATATTATTGCTGATAAATAGATCGAGCTTTTTACCCAAGTATATCTACTTCATCCTATCAAAATTAAGGACAGAATAACAATGACTAAAAACTTACAAAAAATGGCTGTTGCTGCTGCTATTTTGGGATTGGTGGCGACCGCAGTCTAATCTGCAGAGGCTGCATCAGTGAAATTAACTTTTTTTCAGGACACCGACACTCCTGTAGCTGTAGGCTCTTTCAGCTATGATGAATCGACTCCTTATGAAGCTATTTTTCCGTCAAGAAGTGTGGGAACACCTCCTTTAGAAATTAAGGCCAGCGATAAATGGTTTGTAGTACAGGATTTTGCGGTAAATTTACTCCGGCTGTCGTGGAACTTGTCCCAGGCTAGAGTTGGCGACAGGGGTACAAGGCTTTCACCTTTCTTGTCGGCACCGTTTGACCGACATCAATTACAAGTTGTTACGGCAAGTTTTTCCCCTTTCGGTTCCGAAGAACCCAATCTGTGGGGAAATGGGGCATTTGGAAATATACGAACACCTCCAAATCTGGTCATATTTGGGAATAGCGACGGGCCAGGATAATAGAATGAGCTGGGTGCAAAATGGTTTCCAATCAAACGGAAGCTACCTCAACAGCGGATAGGTAATAGCAGAGGAAATCAAGCCTTGCTCTGAAAACTCAGAGGTTGTTCCTGAACCTGGAACAATGGCAGGTTTAACTCTGGCAGCCGCTGGCTTGGGCTAGGCCAAGAAAAAGTGTGGAGCATCCACATTCTAAAATCGAAATGCGCCTACCTGCGCCCGAATGATAATTGCCGTGATATTGTCGTGACCGTTGCGTTTGTTGCCCAGTTCAATCAACTGGGCAACTCCCTGGTCGAGATCAGCTTGGGGATTGAACAGAGGTTCGAGAGTGTTTTGCCAGTGAGTTTCCAACAAATCATTATCTGTCAAACCGTCGGAGGCCAAAATCAATAAGGTATCTTCGCACAGGTCTAAAAACTGCACGTCGGGCTTGAGAAAATTACTGTCTCGCGGGCCGATGGCTTGAGTTAGTTGATAGGCGTCGGGACGGGCATAAGCAGTTTCCGGGTCAACCCCGCGCTTTATTTCGCGCTGCCCTACTTCGTGGTCTGAGGTGATTTTTTCTAGGGTTTGTCCCTTTCTCAGTCGGTAGAGGCGGCTGTCGCCGACGTGGGCAACGGCGAATTTGGTGTCTTGAACTAAGACTGCGACTAGAGTTGTACCCATGCGGGCGCTGCCGGAGCGTCCGTCCTTTTGATTGATTTCAAAGATGGCTTTGTTGGCTAGTAGGACTCCCTCGCGGATGGTATCTGCAGGAGGTAGTTGATTTTCCCAACTGGTTTGAAAAAATTCTCTGAGGGTTTCAGCGGCTAGTTGACTGGCTACTTCTCCCCTGTCATGTCCGCCCATGCCGTCGCAGAGAATGTAAAGCCCTTTGATTTGAAAGATGCGACCGAAGGAGCTTTCGAGTTTGTTGAGCTGAGTCCAGATGCTGAAGAAGTCTTCGTTGTGGTCGCGCGTGCGGCCAACATCGGTGAGGCCTGCGTCTTCTAAGCTGTAAATCTGGACGGGCATGGGCTGGGTTAAGACCTCGCCAACCTCGGGGGGGGACTGGTCTGGGCTGCGGAAAGGCCCGCGCGTCGGGGTTGAGCTTGGTGAAGGTGCAGGTTGGAGTTCGAGGGGAACAGTTTCTAGGCGCGATCGCAATTCTTCGATTGTGTTAATCTCGCCTCTGTACATTTGTTGCAGCAGTTCGAGCAAGGCGCCAAACTGAGTGCGATGATCCGACTGGCTAAATATCACCTGCCACAATTGCCCCAAATCTACCAGTTGCAGGTTTGAGCCGGCGGATTCGGGATAGAGGTATTGCAGCCGCAAAGAAGCCAAGGAAAAGGAAGAGTCGGGGTTGACTCGCAAATTTGTCAGTTCCAACAAGCTTTGCCGACAGCGCCAGGGTTCTAGGGCAGCCCACAGTTCTGTCATTTCGTGCAGCCAGTATAAAATTTGCTGGGTGGAAGTTTCAGGTTGATTCCACCGTTCTACCAGCAGCGGCCATTGGGAGCAGTCTTCTAGCAGCAGCACTGCCTGTTCGTTGTCTGACCAGCTATCGTGAATGACTGGCAGGTTTTGAGAGAATTGCCACCGGAGTGCCAGATAAGGTTCAGCTATGCCTTGGCACAGCTCTGCTAAGGCGGAATTGGTTGAATTTTCTCCGCGTTTGATTGCTGCGCTATAGGGGGATGTTCGTCGGGCGACGCTGGCAGAGTTGGCTGCTAGCATGGCTTTGAGGGGTGACATTTCCAGCGGCTGACAGTCCAATACTGTTACTGCTACTGTGTCTGAGCGTTTTCTCGGCGGCACGGTTTCTAGGAGTTGGTAGCGCTGCTGAGTGTCTAAATAAGCTCCGGCTGGCTGGGAAGGGATTAAATATTCTGAATTGGGGACGGGGAATTGTGGAGATTGGGGGGAGAGGTCAGCTATGTTTGGGCTGTCGGGGTTCTCTGTTGCTTCCTGGATTTGTTTAGGGTGTGGTGCGGTTGTAAAAATCTGCTCAGGTGGGGTTATTTCGCGCTCTGGTGCTGTATTAGAGCTTTTTTCTGTTGTTTGAAAGGATGCTGGTGCGATCGCCCCCACGGCTACCACAGCGTCTTCAGGGCTGCTGAATTCGGCGGCTTCGGTCAGTGGAGAAGTTGGTTCTACGGCTGTTTGGGGTTCGGCTGGGGTGGTGATTTCTGTTTTAATCGCGTCTGTGATTGGTTCAGCAGAGTTTTGGGGCGATGCGATTTCTGGAACCATCTCTGGTTTTTGGGGAAATTCGGCTGGGGGTAGGGTGGATTCGTCTGGCTCGACTGCTGGAAAATTCGATCGACCGCAGATAATGGCCCGCCACACTTGACCTGTTGCGACGCCGCAATTCTGACATTCTTTGGCGCTAAAAGCGACTTGGGCACCGCATTCGTGGCAAGGTTTGTAAATTAGGGAATTTCCGCATTGTTGACAAAACTTGTTTGGATTGGGATTTTCAAATTGGCAGCGGGGACAGAGAAGCATAGGGGTTTTAAATTGGAGATGGGCGATCGAGTTTGGCGGTGGGGAGTTTTGGGTTTTGGGCTGTGAGTTAGGAGTTATGAGTTTTGGGCCTGACTCGCAACGGATAACTCCCATGGCCCTATGCCTTATTTTATCGGGATGAATTCAGAACTCAGATATTTCTTAGAACTGAGATGTGGCCTCCGTGTCAGGAATAGGCCTGTTAAGCCACACCTACAAAAACCTCTCTCGCTTCACAGGCGAGAAAGGCAGCGCCATCGGCGGCAGCGAGTGCGGGCCCGACAAGAAAAGTTATCTCATGAGTGGAACTGTCATCCTGCCTATGCTTAACAATGCTGCTAGATCTCAGTTAGAAGGGATTTGCTGTAGAATCTTCTTGGAAAACAGTCTCTCGGGCGATCGACACAATGGTGGAGAGGGGTACTTCACAGAAATATTTCCGCCGGAATTGTTCTTCGGAGACTGCTGCTAGGAATTGCGCTGCAAAACGCGCGGCAATCGGGGAATTTGGCACTGAGAATTGAATGGATTGGCTATCTAATAAGGGTTTGGGGATTTGATCGAGCGCGTCTTGCTGCTGTGCGGTTTCGGCTTGTCTGGCGATGTGGAAAGCTCGATCGCGGTAATGGATTTGGAAACCGAGATATGTTAGGGTTTTGAACCCTAGTTGCAGCGATGTGTCGCTGATGCCGAGTTTTTGGCGGAGTTGCTGTCTGGTGACGGGTTTGTTGGTGCGGCTGAGGTATTTGGCGATGCCGATTAGCTGTTGGCAGATTTGCTGTGGGGGTACGAGTGGGGGTAAAGTATAGGCGATCGCGAGTTTTTTCTGAGTGTACTGTGCTTGCCGAAACCATATCCGCAGTTCGTCCCAGCTTGCGGGGCATTCTTTGAGGACGATCGAGTTTTCGCGATCGACCTTTTCGGAATTGTAAACTAGATTGTCGATCGGCATTTGAGATTCTAAGTTTGTGCTAGCGCCTACTAACTCTTCATCGTTATTTCTATTGCGCCAGTCTACAATCCAATCTATTGGAGTCTGAGAATTTATTTGGTTGTCTTCCGTGCGTTCTTGCACTGATACGAGGCGCACTTCATACCGCGATTTATAAGTATTAAAATCGAGTTCAACGGTGACATCGCAGCGGCCTTGGGGAACTTCATTTTGATTGTGTCCCCACCAAATGCCGGGAAATCCCGTATCGCTAGATTCGTCCCTAATTGTAAATTCTGTTTTGATATATTCTACTTTTTGCCCTTTCAAATCCTTAATTTTTTGATTCCACAGATTGTCAAACCAGCAGTTTTCAATCAGCAATTTGGGGGCGGGGTTGCCCATGCCGCACGGTTCGAGCAATTTTAGTTCTTGAAATAAGTCCTTGCCTAATTCGGAGACAGTAATTTTTAAGTCGGCTTGAACGGGCGCGGCTGTTAAACTATCGGTGCTGTATTGTTGTCGCAGTTGCTGATTAACTGCATCGGTAAATAGGGGGATATTTTCAACGGGGAGACTCAATCCGGCGGCGAAGGGATGACCGCCAAATCTGTGCAATAAATGCGCTTGGTCTTTGACTAATTGGTAAAGGTCGATTTGATTGGCGGAACGGGCGGAACCCCTGGCAATTTTGGATGGGGAAAGTGTTGGTGATTCTGAATCTAAGAAGGAGGTAAATTGCATTTCCGGGGAATTTTCATTAATTTTTTCGCTTCCTTCTGTGCTGAATAAAATCACGGGGCGGCCGTATTCTTGGGCGATTTGTCCCGCTACTAATCCTAATACTCCTACGGGCCATTGCGGATCGCTGAGGACGATGACGCTAGTAGTTGAAAGGTCGAGTTTGGCTAGTTTGTTGGCGGCATCTTTGGCAACATCTTTTTGTAAAGATTTACGTCTGCTGTTGGCAATTTCGGTTAAATTTGCTAGTTCTTCGCAGCGTTTTTTGTCGCGGCTGGTGAGGAGTTCTACGCAGAAGCTGGCGTCACCTTGAATGCGGCTGACGGCGTTGATTCGGGGGCCGAGGCCGAAGGAAATGTCGGTTGGGCGATCGCCCGATCTTTTGCACAGTTCGAGCAATTTTGCAACTCCCGGGCGGGTGGGATTTGCGATTTGTTTTTGCAGTTGTTGGATGCCGATTTGTGCTAGGTAGCGGCTGTCTCCTGTAAGTTGGACTAAATCGGCAATTAAGCCGATCGCTACTAATTCTAATAAATCTGTGAGCGGGCGCTGCGGAATATCCGGTAATGTGTGATATAGTGCTTCAACTAATTTGTAAGCTACTCCCACTCCTGAAAGGTTAAATAGTTGGTGGTTTGGCGGAAAGTAGCGGGGATTGATAATGGCTGTAGCTGGTGGGCGATCGTCTGGTAATGTATGATGGTCGGTGATAATTGTATCGATGTTTAAGCTAGTCGCATATTCGATTTCGGCGATGTTTGTACTGCCAGTATCACAGGTTATAATTAAGCTAATTCCCGATTTTGCTAAGGCATCTATTCCGGGAATGTTGAGCCCGTGAGATTCGGTTAAGCGGTTGGGAATGTAATAAATTAGTTGGTCATTTTGAGCAAAAAATTCTCCCAGTCCGTCCCAAAGTACGGAGGTTGAGGTAATGCCGTCGGCGTCGAAGTCTCCCCAAATTGCGACTTTTTCTGCGCTGTTTCGTGCTTGCTGGATTCTTTCTATTGCCCAGTTCATTTCTAGTCCGAATTCAAAGGGACTTGCTGGCTGGTAAAGTTGGGGATTTAAGAAACCGGGTATTTGTTCGGGATTCTGAATTCCTCTATACCAGAGAAGTGCAGCGGCATAGTTTCCGGGGAGTTCTGGTGCGTGGTTTCTGACAGCTTGGATCAGCCAAGCTGGGGGTTGTGGTAAGGGTTGATTTTGCCAGTTGTGAGGGGTTTCTGTCATTCGATTTTAGATTTTAGATTTTAGATTTTAGATTGTGACTACAGATGAATCTAGGGGCTTGTTTGTATGTTAAATAAAACTTAAGCGAGTCACTGGTTCCCCGATTCTGCCTGGGAACCCATTTCCAGAGGCTCTGCCTCGCTTACGATCGGGAAAATTGGAGGCAGAGCCTCCCTATCGGCGTTACTAGGCTCTGCCTGGTAACGAGTAAAATGGGGGGGGTTTGTTTATATATTAAATAAATATTTCGTCGATTATAGCAAGATTTGGCAGCCAATCCGTGGGAGTTTCTGCTGCAAGATTGGGTAAGAAAGCTGTGTTGTCTGTTGTGCGGTTGCAGCGAGTGGCAAATTGACAGGAATTGCAAAGATTGGAACTAATTTCTACTTGGGGTAAGAATTCGCCGCCTTCGGTATAGCGCTGCCGCCAGTCGGTTAGCTGCTGCAATAGGTCGGTTAAATCTTGTTTTGTGCGATCGTGTTCTGTTTGGCTGTAATAAAATGTGAGTTTTTGCGGCGGTTCTTCTCCTTGCAATTGTACGAACCAGTATGTCATGGAAACTTGTTCGGGGGAATAGTCGCTGGTTTCTACTAAGACGTATAAATAGAGGCGAGTCTGCCAACTTTCGGCTATCCATTTTGATTTTTGAGGGCGGGGATAGGTTTTCCAGTCGAGAATTTGGGCGGAATTTGGTTCGGCTATTAGCAAGTCATAGATAACCGTGAATAGGTAGTCTTGGAAAATTAGGGTGCGGGGGTGTTCGGCTTGGCGAAAAATGTTGTCGCTATTTTCTGAATCTGTGAAAAGTTCGGGTGCGGTGTTGATAAATGCTGCCACACAGCGTCCCAGTTCGGGGTCTTGTTGGATGATAAATTCAATGGGAAGTCCGAGTTCTCGCTGCTGCATTAATAGGTGAAAGTGGCTTCCCCATGTGAGTTTTTCTTTGTGTTCTGGGGAGGCGGTGGTGGCGAGTAGTTCGAGGTAGCTGTGTTGAAATTTGCGGGGGCATTCTTCGAGGATTTTGAGTTGGGTTTGGGATAGTCGAAGCATTTTTATTTAGGATATTAGGGCTGGGATTTATGAGGGGATAATTTGAGAATTGCGATTTTTAGATGAGATTGCGAGCGCACTTCTGTTAGATTTTTTGGATGAACGGGCGCTCTTAGTTTACTCACTCAATACAAAATAACTTTATTTTTTCACTTATGAGTCATATTGACGCTTAACAAAAACCCTAAAAAGTGAGGTATCAAAATTACATTTATTAGAATATCCCGGTAACATTACTTTGATGGGAAGATGTCCCCGTGGAGATTTTCTGAGAGAGTATTTAATATCAGAGTAATATATCCAATCACCCTTCACGTACCAACCAACCTTCTCAGCAAACTTCGCTTCAAACTCATTATAACCAGAGATGTTATTGTTAGGTTTATTACCAACAATGCTTTCCCAAATCTGCTTTTGCATACTAAAACCAAAGAGTCCTTTGCTATGTTGTACCCAGAGCTTATCCATATAATCGAGATCTTTAATCGGTAATCTTTCAATGTCGGAACCAGATAAGAAGTTGTAAGAAAAAAGAAAATTTCTTGGGTCTTTTCCTAACATTTCTAGTATAAGCTTCTCGGTTTCTTCATCAGCTTTTATCCATTCTTTAGCTTCGAGCAAGCTATCTAATTTAGAATACTTGCCCCCGACCACGGAAGTAGATTTAGCAGACGAACTATATTGAGAAGCAGCCGCATATTTAATAACTTCTTTAGCTGCCTCAGTTTCATTATTTATTCGATTAGACGTATTATTTAAAGACTTGGCCCACTTAACCACTCTTTTTTTGACTTTCGGGTTACTGCGGGCTTTTTCTGCTAAATCTTGGGCTACTTGAGCCTCAGCTTTATCCGCACTATATCCCTGATTTTTAAGTTGCTCTACAACCTCGCGCAACTCTGCGACGACATCAGATAAGTCCTGATTGGTGTTAATGTAACAACCTTGTATTTCTATATAGTCTCCCTGGATATAGTCGCCATAAATAGATTGATTATAATTACCACCCCCTGTGTAAATATCGCGATCTCTATTTTGGGTATTGTCTTCTAAGTTAGTTCTTGATTCTTGTGGAGTATTAACGCCTAAATCCCATAACAATTTAGAAGCTCCGAATATTACAACGCTAGCTATCAACCTAGTTAGAGTCAGAACGCCCGTGCCAACAATCGCAAAACTTATTAGTCCAACTAATACGCTAAAGAAGTAATATCGTTGCTTTTTACTTCCTGGTAGCCGAGATATTAAAATACTGAATTTATTAAAGATTCGTCTTATTTTACCTATCATTAATTTAGCGAAATAAGCTGTTCGGGATTATAATTTAACTTGTAGGGTGGGCATCCTGCCCGCCCTACAAGAGTTTGAATAAGTCGGCCTCTCCAGATTAAATGCGCGACAGCTTATCTGTCCTTCAAAGAGGAATACCTAATAATCCTAGGGCTAGCTTGACTACCCCTACCACTGCTTCACCAATCAGACCATTGGCACCAGCATCCAGTACATACTGTCTCAACTTCACTAACCTGCTTTTGGCCTGAGAATCATTATTAGCTTGAGACACTAAGTCACTAGCCACTTTCTGCTGAGCATCCTGTGGAGTGTATCCCTGTGTTTGAAGTTGAATTAATGATTCTTGAATTTGAGTCGCTACTTCAGATAAGTCCTGACTCCTACTTATGAAATTGCCTTGTATGTAATTGCCTTTGATTGATTGGCTATAGTTACCCGAACCCATATAAATGTTGTGATCGTTCGCCATATCTATGTCTCCTTGAAGTTGATAGATGTGAATAGAGAATTAAGGAGTATTATTCTTAATTTCTAAAAATTTTGCCACCATTATAGCCAGAATTTTCGTCCTAGTCAATAGTAAGGAACAATTATAATACTTTTAGTTGTTTCTCTTTGCAGCTTTAACGGCAGGATGGATCAAGTCTTCAGGAATTTGATTGCGTTCAATATAAGTATTTATGGCGTTGCTGATTTACGGTATGAAACCTTAAATATGCCCGTCATAGAAACCAGTATCCACAAAGCTTTTGGATTTTAAAGTTATTTTTTTCATACCCTGATTAAGCAACGCCGTATTTATTTCTTCTTGGTTATCCAAATAAAAGCTCAGCGCGTCCAAAATTTGAGCTCATTTCAGGTGAGGTAAGTGCATGGGGATTTCTTCAGGAGTAATACCCAAACGCCACAATTCCACGATCGCCCGAACGGAAGTCCTCGTTCCTACGATAATTGGTTCGCCTTGCAAGATTTCAGGATGACGTGTGACATAACGCGAAACAGCTTGATAAGCGTTTTGTGACATAATTGTGTTGTATTCGTAAGGAGTACACAAAAGGCGTTAGTAAGTTTCTTGGCGGGAATGTACTAACGCCTTTTTCATTAAAATTCCAGAAAACATCACAACAATTGTCAATTGTCAATCCTTAACGCTAATTTTTAACGGTTATCTTATCTGAAACTTTTATCGGCTATGGATTTGAGGGTTTTAGCAAGTGTTGAATTGTTTGTAAAACTGATAGATTTTTGATTTTTAACCGCAGATGAACGCGAATAAACGCGGATGAAAGAAAGATAAATTGAGAATGATTTAAGGGGCGATCGCACTTAATCACACATCACCAAATCACTCTTTTGTCAAGACAAAAACACTTTCTTTATTCCCTCGTCCAATCCGCAAATCCTTATCCAAATAAGTGATATCCAGCCATCCCTGCTGTTCGCGAGTATCCAGCCCGATATCTACAGCAGCGAACTTTTTCCCGGACTCGATCTCATTGATAAACTTAACCGGAGATTCATAGCCAATCAACCTGCTTAAACCGAAAATCGACCGCTCAAACTTGATCTGCACTCGGCGTTCGGAAGTTGCCTCAAATCTCGCCGCTACACTGACAATTCCTTCCAAATAAGGCAATCCGTAAAGTTCGCCAATGTTGTAAACTTTAGATTCGTTGACGCGGATAGATTGATAAATTTGACCCAATTTCACCAAGGGAAAACTGTCAAGATTCAGCAGGTCGCGACTGCTGGTGTACAATAACCGCCAATCACCATTTAAAAGCTCTGCGGCTTCGACAGGGCGTGGTGTGGGGTTGTAATCTTCCAATTTGGCGATCGCACTTAAAATCGCTTGTTTGTCGCTGGGAGTCGCCAGCAAACCGCGATTCTTACCAGCAATTATCTCTAATAGTGCAGATTTTCTAAGCATGATTTTTTAAGAAGGAAGAACACGGATTTTGACACGAATACACGGATTAATTATCGAACGTCAGGCAAAAGTCAGACCGCTCTTTTCTTCAGTCTCAAGCGAGAGGGACGAAATTTTGTGTAGTAGCGATTTTAATCGCCGAGTCCGCAGAGTATTAACAACTAATAACTAAGATACCAAATTTCACCAGATAGAGCAGAGTCCGATACAGGGATGCTAATTCTTGGTCATTTTTGGTATAACGCCTGATAACTTCTCCGACGCTGACAGCACCCTTTTGCTCGATCGCATCCAATATCTCCCTCTGAATGTTAACAGACATTCTTCTGTCCTGACCGAAGCTGGTAAACCAAATTGTTTGCAACTCTCTCAGAAGTTCTGGTGTGGCCATCGCACCCAGACTCAGCATCATCTCATTGCTTAAACTTCTAGTCGCATAATTACCTAATACCCGAAACGGATCGTCGCCTAGGGGATAAGGCGGCTTCCCGGGTTTTAAAGGTGCTGACTCCGGTGCCCCCTGGCGAATCTCTGCTAATTCCTGCCACAATTGTTCGTAAGCAGCAATTACTACTTTCCAATCATAAATTTCCCTCGCCCTTTGTCTGGCATTTTCCCCCATCCGCTTTCTCAATTCGGGGTTTTCAATTAGTTGGCACAACGCCAAGGTGCAAGCATCAATGTCAACTGCTGTGGCGAGGGAAGTGTGACCCATGTAAGTCGGCCAATTTAAGCTGCCGTCAAGATAATTTAGGGCTAAATCTAAACAAGATTCCGGGGGCGGGATGAGTGTGGGAATGCGGAAGCCATCTATTTCGTGGCGTACAGATTCTTTGTATCCGTTCCAATCGGAGACTATGGCCGGCAGTCCGTTCGCCATGGCTTCTATTGGTGTTAGTCCGAAGGATTCTTGTATGTTGTCGGACAGCGAAATGAAAATGTCTGCCGCCGACCAAATATTTGTTCTAATTTCCGGCTGTCTCCCATCTAAAAAAATAGCATTCACCGAGGGACAAAATATTTGTGCGCTATTTTTAAAGTCGGGTTCTTCTCTCGGATCTTCGATCCAACCGGCTTGAATTAAGTGGATTTTGGCTTTTGTCTGTTGTGAGGCCCGTTCTAGGGCGATGTACATGGGTACCGGATGAGCTTTTGCAGAAAAAGTCAATCGACCGACAAATAACACAACAATATCTTCGGGAGAAATCCCGAGTTCTTGTCGTAGTTGGCGGCGACTATTAACTGCTTCCACACCCTGCGGAAACGCGCTGCAATCGACTCCTAGGGGAATAACGGGGAATTTGACCAAAATTTCCGGTTTACCGCCGTTACGCTGCGCTAAATATTCAGACCACTCTCTCATAACTCCTTCTACTGCTGTTTTCACGGCTGTAGAGGTGCATATCAGGGCGTCCCAAGGCTGCATGGGTGCGGTGATCAAATCGCCGATCGCCTCCATGATGTATTTTGTACCGATCGTGTGAGTAACGCCGCAAACGCTGTAGGCCCGCTGATCGACAAATCTGCGCGCCCACACCATCTGCGACAAAACCGGATCGGGTCGGTAAATTGTGCCTGGTTGAGATAGCAAATCCGGTCGTTCCATGGGAATCCAGCGAACTTTCCGAGGTTTTTGCAGCCAAGGTTGGATGTGCGAACAAAACTCCTTAAAGGTTGTGGCGCTATCGGCGCAACAGTAGAGAGAGTCAGCGGTTCCGTGTTGGACTAAGCTTTTGAGAAACCCTTCTCCGGCTGAATGACGCCCCAGAAGTTTTTTGCCTCCGGTGTGGTAACCCTCTTTGTTGTATAAAACCGCTGCCGTTATATCCATTCTGAGATTTATTGCTTGAGAGTTGACTGAAGAAGCCAGAGGGCATTCGGGCTCAGGCTTTGAGGAAAAACCAGGAGACTGTTGTGAATCAACGCCTTGCCGTTAGGGAGGCTTGCAGAATAGGATCGCCGCGTGTCCCGCGATATCTTAAAGACGATCGTCTGGGGTGACAATGCTTGCTGCTAAAGAAGGATTGGCAAGAGCGGATTTTAGTGTTATCCTGACGCCCATGCTGGGGGGCGATCGCCTTTTGGGTCTCCCATCTTATCCGATCCGGAACCAAACAGTGCCTGTGGTATAATGCTTTAGCCTTGCTAAATGCCCGATTGGCAAGTGCTCGATCGAAGCAGCAGCCCGTCGGCAAAACGTTACCTCCACTCGATCGCGTCTTTGTCTTTAAAAACCAAGAATCATGTACAACCCATCTCTGCGTCAAATACCTCGCCACTTGCCTGCGGATGTAATTCCATTAAAGCAGCAATCTTCTCTTTTAGACTGGTTGGAATCTAACAATCGCCTGTTAGCAAGGGATGTCCAAGAACCCGACTATCTGCACGAAGAAGAAATTTCTGAACTTATGGCAGTTGACGACAGTCCTTACGATGATTTAGAAGATGAAGTAGAAGATGATGTGAGTGTAGGGGAAGAATAACTGGTAGAAGGGTGAAGGAATCAACCGGAAACAGGGAAGAAAAACTAAGAGATTTCTCAGTCTCCTGTATCGCACCCTATTCCCCAATTTTCAATTGCTTATTCTCAAATAGTGTGTGGTGAGGAGTGTTATGGATAACTTTGTGGATGAGAAAATCCCTTTTACTATGCCTTTCAAACTTACAGGCAGGAATTTATTCCTGCTGCTGAGTTTGGGGATCGGCATTGTAGCGATCGGTTTAGATGTAGCAGCGGGTAGACTTTTAAATACGCCTGCATCGCTATTTATGCCACTAGCTGTTTGTGCTGTAGTTGCATCGGGTGTGGGCTGTGTAGTTGTGCCTTTACTCCAGCAACTAAAAGCAGGACAAATAATTCGCGAAGACGGCCCCCAAGCTCATTTAAAAAAGGCGGGAACGCCGACAATGGGAGGCATCTTTTTTGTGCCAGCAGGAGTCGCAGTAGCTTTGCTTTGGTCGAGATTTAACTCAGATGTTGTTGCCGTATCGGCTTTAACTTTAGCTTACGGTTTCATCGGCTGGATAGACGACTGGCAAATTCTGCGCCTCAAGTCGAATAAAGGTATTTCACCTCGGATGAAATTGGCTTTGCAAATAGGTTTTGCAGCTCTATTTTGTCTGTGGTTGATGTTCCGCGAACCAGGTATTTCTACGAGCATTGCTTTGCCTTTCGGTTGGGTATTGCCTTTAGGTTTTCTGTTTTGGCCTCTGGCGGGTTTTGTGCTGGTAGCTGAAAGCAACGCTACTAATATTACTGACGGCGTTGACGGGTTGATGGGCGGTTTAGGCGCGATCGCACTTTTGGGATTGGGCGCATCTGTAGCCTCAACTTCGCCAGAATTAATGATATTTTGCGCTTGCACCAGCGGCAGTTGTCTCGGTTTTTTAGCACACAACCGCAATCCAGCCAAGGTGTTTATGGGCGATACAGGTGCTTTAGCTTTGGGCGGTGCGTTGGGTGCGGTAGCTTTATTAACAAATAGCCTTTGGATATTATTAATTATCAGCGGGATTTTCTTTATTGAAACGCTGTCAGTAATTGCTCAAGTAGGTTATTACAAAGCTACAAAAGGGCCTGATGGAATCGGCAAGCGTCTGTTAAGAATGGCTCCTCTCCACCATCATCTAGAACTGTGCGGCTGGTTGGAAACTCAGGTTGTGGGAATCTTTTATTTAACTAACGGGGTGTTAGTTTTAATGATTTTGATGTTGACGGGGAACAGTTGAGAACGGATTGGGTGACAGATTGCACAGGGGATGTAAGAGATATTTTCTACTATTGGAAAGAAACAGGCAAGATGCCTGTTCCACAAGAACTGAATGCAGTTGTGGAACAGGCATCTTGCCTGTTTAAGGGTCCGAAGTTATAAGTTTGACAAGTTATATCCCCGTTAATGCAATGGAACTTAATAACGCTTTTTAATTATTTGAAGAACCGCCAAGACGCTTATAGGACAAAGTAAGAACTAAATTTGCTTATTTATCTTCCTTAGCGTCCTTAGCACCTTCGCGGTTCTTTTAATCTTACTCAATATTAGTTATGCTATCGTTTACGGTTGTTTGTGAATGACTAAAACGTTTTTACCGGAGGTTTCGGTGGTTGTGCCTGTTTACAACGGCGAGATGGATTTGCCGGAGTTGATCGAGTGCCTGCGATCGCAAACTTATCCGCCACACAGAGTAGAATATCTCTTAGTAGACAACAACAGTCGCGATCGCACTTCAACCATCCTCCAAACAGCAGCCTCTAACCCCCCCTCAGTCCCCCCTTTGGTAAGGGAAGGAAGCAATTTCAATCAAATAACCATTCGCCACCTCACTGAAAATCAGATTCAAAGTTCCTACGCCGCCCGCAATCAAGGAATTCGCGCATCCACAGGCGAAATCATTGCATTTACCGATGCAGACTGTCGCCCGGAATCTGACTGGCTGGAAAATTTAGTTAAGCCATTTGTGGACTTAGAAATAGGAATTAGCGCTGGGGAAATACTCGCATTGCCCGGTAAAACTATTTTAGAACAGCACGCCGATCGCCAAAATACTTTATCTCAAAAACATACTCTCGCTCACCCTTTTTGTCCCTACGGTCAAACCGCCAACTTAGCTGTAAGGAGGCTAGTTTTACAACAAATAGGATTATTTCGCCCTTACCTCACCAGTGGCGGCGATGCTGACTTGTGTTGGCGGATTTTGCGGGAAACATCCTATAAAATGTATTTTGCGGAAAATGCGATCGTTCGACA
Organism: Microcoleus sp. MON1_C1; assembly: GCF_036701945.1. Classification (NCBI taxonomy): domain Bacteria; kingdom Bacillati; phylum Cyanobacteriota; class Cyanophyceae; order Oscillatoriales; family Microcoleaceae; genus Microcoleus; species Microcoleus sp. MON1_C1. Next base: position 25,281 of record NZ_JAUBRO010000033.1, read on the forward strand.
CCGCCACCGTTCAACCATAAAACAGTTGCAAAGTCAATGGTATCGGTACGGCGAATCTAATAAATATTTGCACGAACTCTACGGTGTCGATTTGATGCGAGAATTCACAACAGGGGAATATTTTTACCGGCTGGCTAGGTGGCTGTTCAAGGAATTTCCGGTTGCTGCTGCCAAAAGTGCGTTAGCGAAGCCCTCGAAGAGGATCGCCCGAGCCGATCTGGTAGATTTGTTTAATACGCCGATCGGTCTTTTGAATGTTAGGGCAAGGTCGATGGGACAGCGCCAAGCCAAACTGCCAGAATCAGCTTGGGACATTGAGCGGTTTTAAACTTTTAGAGCATCAGCCTTTCACGGGCGGGCTCTCCTGCCCAGCCCGTACTCCCCACAAAAAAATTGAACTATGAGTGGAACAGGCCCGAATGCCTGTTCTAAATAAGGCTTTCACGGGCGGGCTCTCCTGCCCAACCCTGACTCCCCACAAAAAAATTGAACTATGAGTGGCACAGGCTTTCGGGCCTGTTCATCCAAATGGTGCAGGATGTGCGATCGACAAATATTCTTTGGTATACAATCCCCCCCCTATAAATACCTATAAGTGAACTTTATTGATTCCTATAAATATGCTGAATCAGAAATATGAAAATTTAACGCAATACTTAATATAAAATTAATAAGTCGATTCTGAAGCGCTCGGTTTGACGACGGGAACCAACTCAGAGGCAAACCCCCAAATTTTCTTTACTTCTGCCTTGTGGCTTTTCAGTGCTGTCGTCAGCGCGATCGGAATTATTCTCATAATTTTAAATTTTTGTAACCTTTACAGGTAATGCCAATGGCTCAAATCTTACTCCAGACCGTTTGGTTTATACCTTGCTATCCACTTATCGGCGGAGTTCTGTCGATGCTGTGGTTTCCAGCAGTTACCCGCCGCACGGGGCCAAGACCATCCGGTTACGTGAACGCCATATTAACCTTGTTCGCTTTCTTACACGCCGTCATAGCCCTGACAGCTATCTGGAACCAACCGGCGCAACACCAGTTTATTCCTTGGCTGAATGTAGCAGGTTTAGACTTAACCATTCCCGTTGAAATCTCTGCTGTCACCGTCGGGGCGACTGTTTTGATTACCGGACTGAACTTGCTGGCGCAGGTTTATGCTTTCGGTTACATGGAAATGGACTGGGGCTGGGCTCGGTTCTTTTCTCTGATGGGGCTGTTTGAAGCCGGGATGTGCGGCTTGGTACTGTGCAATTCCCTGTTCTTCAGCTACATGATTTTGGAAGTTCTGACTTTAGGTACTTACCTGCTAGTCGGGCTGTGGTTCAATCAGTCTTTGGTGGTGACAGGAGCCCGCGACGCTTTCTTAACAAAGCGGGTGGGAGATTTATTTCTGCTGATGGGAGTAGTCGCCATTCTGCCGCTGGCTGGAACTTGGAATTTTGACGAGTTGGCTGTTTGGGCCCAGACTGCAAAGCTTGACCCCACTGTAGCGACACTGCTGACTTTAGCTTTGATTGCCGGCCCGATGGGTAAGTGTGCTCAGTTTCCCTTGCACCTGTGGCTAGATGAGGCGATGGAAGGCCCGCTGCCGGCGACGATTTTGCGGAACACCGTAGTTGTGGAAACTGGTGCTTGGATTTTGATTAAGTTGCAGCCAGTGATTGCTTTGTCGCCGATTGGGATGACGACAACTATTATTGTAGGGGCTGCGACGGCGGTTGGTGCTTCATTAATTGCGATCGCCCAAATTGACATTAAGCGCACGCTTTCCTATATAGTCAGCTCTTACATGGGCTTAGTATTTATCGCCGTCGGTACCGGACAAGCTCAGACAGCCCTGACATTGATATTTGCCTACACCTTCGCAATGGGTTTGCTGGTGATGAGCATCGGTTCGGTAGTTTGGAACAGCATCACTCAGGATGTCCGAGCTCTCGGCGGTTTGTGGGGAAAGCGGCCAATATCAGCGATATCGTTTATTGTCGGTAGCGCTGGATTGGTGGGACTGCCTCCCTTCGGCTGTTTCTGGGCTTTAGAAGACTTCACATCCGGGCTTTGGCAAACTCACCCTTTCTTGTTAGGAATAGTGCTGTTTGTAAACTGCGTTACTGCTTTTGGCTTGGTGCGCGTCTTCGGTTTAGTTTTCGGCGGCAAACCAAAGCAAATGACCGAACGTTCGCCGGAAGTTCACTGGCCTTTTATCTTGCCGATGACGGTTTTAATGGGCTTTACTTTGCACGTTCCGCACTTGCTGGCGACGTGGCAGGTCTTGCCTGGGGCAAGTTTGAATTATACCGCCACTGGACTGCTAGTTTTGTCAACCGCGATCGGCATCGGTGCAGGAGCATTTGTTTACCTGAACGAGAAATGGGAAAAACCGGTGCGAATCGGTTCTCAAGCCCTGCAAGACTTTTTTGCCTACGACTTTTACACTGCCAAACTTTACCGCGTGACAGTGATATTTGCAGTTGGTTTGGTTTCGCAAATCATCTCCTGGGTCGATCGCAATATTGTTGACGGATTCGTGAACTTAATCGGTTTTGCAACGGTTTTCGGCGGGCAGAGCCTCAAATACAACGTTACGGGTCAAACTCAGTTTTACGCCCTGACAATTCTGTTGGGAGTAGCACTTTTGGGACTGCTGGTAAGCTGGCCTTTGCTAGCTCGCTTGTCGCTGATTGTGGGCGGCTAAAACTATATAAAATTTAAGATTTTAGGTGACAGTTTTAATCTAAAATCTTAAAAACATGAAGTCTTGAACAAAGATTTCAAACTACATACAACAAGGCCAAATCAATGAACTCAAATAACAGACAATTCAATCTTTCCCGCCGCAATTCCCTGAAATTTGTCGCAGGTGCTATTGGTACAGGGATACTCGCAGCACGAGCAGGCGCTGATTTGGCTGCACCTGAACCAGCAATTGCTCAAGACTTAACTCCCGATGCAGCTCTCCAAAAGTTAATCGACGGAAACAAACGGTTTGTTGACAGCAAACGCCAAAGTCCCAACCAAGACTTACCCCGCCTTCTCGAAGTTGCCGTAGCTCAAAAACCCTTTGCTGCTATTCTGGGCTGTGCAGATTCCCGCTTTCCTTCCGAAATTATCTTCGATCAGGGATTGGGAGATTTATTTGTTTGTCGCGTGGCCGGAAATGTTGCTACTCCAGAAGAAATTGGCAGCCTGGAATTTGGCACGCTGGTACTGGGAGCAAAAGTGCTTGTGGTAGTCGGCCATAAAAGGTGCGGTGCGGTAGACGCAACCATCAAAGGAGCTCAGGTTCCCGGTCAAATTGGCAGTTTGCTCGACGCAATTAAGCCTGCTGTAGAAAGCTCGAAAAGCCAAACAGGCGACAAGCTAGAAAATGCTTCAAAAGCCAATGTGGTTGTCCAAGCTAACAAGTTGAAAGCATCTCCCGTTATATCTAAGTTAATTGCGGAGAATAAACTGAAAGTTGTTGGTGGATATTACGATTTAGACACGGGGAGAGTCACTATTCTTTCTGAGTCTTGAGGCAATTTCGGATAGATAACTGGGAAAAAGTTAAGATCTAAGCTCTCCAGTTATCCAAGACAAGAGGCTGCCAAATTAATTGATTCTTCACTCTTCACTCTTCACACATTATGCTTAGTGCCTTGCTCTGGTTGCCCGCGTTGGGCGCTGCGGTAGTCGGTTTCCTGCCCGGAAATATCAATGGGATGCGTCTTCGTTCAATAGCTTCAGCTTTTGCTGCTGCTGTTTTCCTTTTGAATATCTGGCTGTTGACTCAATTCAATCCAGCCAATCCGGGATTGCAATTTCAAGAATATTTGCCTTGGATTCCACAATTAGGTTTGAGCTACAACTTGGGCATTGACGGCTTGTCCTTGCCGCTGCTGGTTTTAAGTGCTTTGCTGACGCTATTAGTCATTTACGGCACTGGCGAAAAGATGGATCGCCCCCAGCTTTACTACGCTTTGATTTTGCTAATCAATGCTGGTATTGCCGGAGCTTTGATGTCTCAAAATTTGCTGCTGTTTGTACTGTTTTACGAAATAGAATTAATTCCTTTTTACCTGTTGATTGCGATTTGGGGCGGAAAGCAGCGGGAATACGCTGCCATGAAGTTTTTGATCTACACGGCAGTTTCGGGACTTTTAGTGCTGGCAGCATTTTTGGGTGTGGCTTGGCTGAGTGGGTCTTTAAATTTCGATTACACTGCGATTACCACTCAAGAATTGCCCTTGAACACGCAATTGATCCTGCTAACAATTGTACTAATTGGGTTGGGAATTAAAATTCCTTTAGTGCCGCTGCATACTTGGCTGCCTGATGCTTACGTCGAAGCTTCGCCAGCAACAGCAATTTTGCTGGGAGGAATTCTGGCGAAGTTGGGAACTTACGGTTTAGTGCGGTTTGGCTTGCAGATGTTTCCCGAAACTTGGTCGATGATAGCTCCCAGTTTAGCGATTATCGGGACTGTGAGCGTGATGTACGGTGCTTTGAGCGCGATCGCCCAAAAAGACATCAAGCGCATGGTAGCCTATAGTTCGATCGGGCATATGGGCTACATCCTCGTTGCCTGCGCTGCAGGTACGAAGCTGGCATTAATCGGCGCTGTGGGGCAAATGGTAAGCCACGGTTTAATTTTAGCTTTGCTGTTTTATTTGGTAGGCATCATCGAAACCAAAGTTGGCACGCGGGATTTGGACGTGCTCAACGGTTTGATGAACCCGATGCGGGGTTTACCCACTGCCAGTTCCCTGTTAGTTTTGGGCGGCATGGCAAGCGCCGGAATTCCGGGTTTGGTGGGTTTTGTTGCTGAATTTTTAGTGTTTCAAGGCAGTTTCTCGATCTTTCCAATTCCAACTTTACTGTGCATTTTAGCTTCGGGTTTAACAGCAGTTTACTTTGTAATTCTGCTCAACCGCACCTGTTTTGGGAAGTTGGACAATGCCACGGCTTACTACCCTCCTGTTACGTTTGGTGAAAATATGCCGGCGCTGGTTTTGGCGGGCATCATTTTTGTGTTGGGGATTCAACCTGCTTGGCTGCTCAAGTGGAGCGAATCAACTACAAATGCGATTTTTGCTACTCTGCCGGCGGTCAGAAATACCCAAATAGCTATTAGCTATTCCCTAGAACAGTCGGCTATGCAAATCGCGTCTACACAAACGAAGTCCGCCTCTGCAGACTAACAATCTACTCGTTACCAGGCAGAGCCTGGTAACGCAGATGCGGAGGCTCTGCCTCCAATTTTACGGCTCGCGAACCTGGATATTCGGTTCCCAGGATATTCCTGGGAACCAGTTAAAGAATCGCAGCTTTTTGCAATAATTCAAAATATTTAGATTCACTCAATCAAAGGAAGAAACAATGGTACAAACCCCTAATAAACCAGCAACTAAACTACCTCCTTCCAAACACCAATTTGCCGAAGTAATTCACAGGCTGGAAGCTGGCGGCGCGATGATTCCAGATACGCCGGAAAATCTGATGCAAATCATCGCTATCTGGAAAGCTTACGCAGTGCCGATGGATTTCTACTGGCGGGATTTGCTTTACATCGCCGAACGGGTATTTTTACACCCGCTTCCTTTCTTTAAATACTTCTTGCCGCAGGAGTATTTAGACTTGCAAAATCACTATGCAGGCGACGGTGCAGATTTGCGTATTTGGCGCGGGACTGGAAGTGTTCACCCGGAACTTTTGGAGTTCATGCAGAAGGGTGAAACTGGTAAAATGCCGCGGCTGTTTCACCATTTGTGGCACGATCGCATTAACATGGAATTTGCCGAAGAGTGCATGAGGTCAATGCTTTGGCACCGGGGCTTGTACGTGCCGACCAATCAATTCGATCCTTATTTGGACAGTGACGAATATAAGGCTAATGCCGATCGGGCAATTAAAGCTTACTTCAAAAAAAACCCGTTCATGCTGGGACTTCACAAAGCATTTCCAGAAATGTTTTTAGAACAGTGCCGCCAAATGTCTTATTACAGCAATCTCGGTTTATTCTGGGAAGTCATGGCGCCGGTGTTTTTTGAGGTTTCCGACTTGTACGACGAAGGGAAAATTACGACAGTCCCGCAGGCGATGGATTTCCTAGTAAATGGCATATTTGCGATCGCCGGACGCCCGATTTACCACCACGTTCAAATCGACGGCGAAACCTACGAAATCATCCCGAAATCTAAAGGTTTCACTTGGCTTTACGAAGCAGCGTTACCTTACGTGGAAGCTGTATTTTATCGCACTTCGCCGTTCCGAGGCACCAAATCTTACAACGCTCAAGCTAAGGAAGTTCCTGACGATCAAAAAGACTTCCACTACGGAGTTTTGTATGCAGACAAATTCCCGGTAGGTACGGCGGGGATTCCGCCGACTTTGCTAGCACAAGATATGCTGCATTTCCTGCCGCCTTATTTGATGGATTTCTACAAACAGCGCTGTCGCGGCGAAGATGATATTCTCAATCAAATTGGGGTGACTTTTCAGCGATCGATGTACTGCGTTACTTCGGCGGTGATTCAAGCTTTGCGGACTGCTCTTTTGTATCCTTTAGATGACCCAAATCCCAAGCATTTGAAGGCAAATCGAGCTTTCTTTGAGTCTCAAATCGATCGCTTCTGTCGCCCGGAATACGGCATGAAATATGCTGCGAAGCTCAAGAATATTCAGACTTCGGATTACAGGTAAAGGATGTTTTCCGGCGGCCAAGATGCCCAGCCCACAAGCAACCTGATGTTTTGTGGAACAGGCATCTTGCCTGTTCTGGAGAATGGTTCAAAATATCGGTTAAAAGCGACGGGAAAAAATGAGGTTTTTTTAAAGGGATTTCAAAGTTGGTATAATACCAGTCCACCTACCAACAGATAACAAATAACAAATAACAATAACTATGGACAGCAAAGAGCTAGCCCAATATATCGAAGCAAAGGACGGGATTTCCAAACCTTGGTTGTTGGTGCAACTGCGGCTGAAAAAATTGCAAGAAAGGCGATCGGAGATTTCTGCTGAAGAGTATATGACAGAACTTACTGACCTTCACAAAGATTTAATGAATCTGGGGGAATGGTGGCTGGGTATCGAGGATGAAGTGTTTTAAAATTTAATTGAAAGTTCAAGTAGCATTAAGTCGATCGCACTTTAAAATTTCTCCATCAAATCTTTTTCTTGAGCATAAACATCTCGTAGCTGTTGCAGCGCCGCCCCAGAAATGACCGATTTAACTGTAGCTACCAATTGACCCCACTCCAGCAAGCTGTCAACTGAAACAGCTTTTTTGAACTTGTGGGTGTAGAATTTCGTCCAAAATGCTGGTGCTAGCTTGCTTTTCCAGCGTTTGTACCATCTGCCAAAATCTTGAAGTGCGATCGACTTTACTTCTAAAATCGGGGGAAAATCGGCGTAGCTGACAAACCGGCTGATGCCTTTGGCGTGTACGTACACCATGTACCGACAGCATTCAATGCGGTAAATCTCGTCTGCTGAGATATTGAACAGGAGTGCAACTGTTTCTTCTGTGACAAATCTCGCCAGCGGATGCAGGATTGGAGATTTATGAATTATTCTGGATTCTGCGATCGCGCGCGATTTTGCCGGAGTTTCTGATATCATGGCTGGTAGACCTATGGATATGGTAAATGCACTTTTGGATAGAGAGTAAATCTCTAGATATTTAAGTGCATGGGACAAAAAATGTTTGTCCCTATGGTTTTACAGGTGATTGCCCTTTAGTTTTCCAGGCCGGAGGGCGATCGCTCTTTACATATAAAATTGTACGACGCAATTGCATCAACTGTCAAGCATGGGTTTAGTCAGGCTAAAAATTCGGGAACTAGCGGCGGAGAAGGGCTGGACGCTTAAGGAAGTATCCGATCGTTCCGGGGTAATTTATAGCACTGTCCGAAGCTATGCTCGTCGTCCTGAAATGGCAATGGTTGACTTTACTTGCCTGCGGAAGTTAGCTCGGACTTTTGATGTGATGATTGAGGATTTGGTTGAGGTTTTGGAGGAATAGGTCGATCGGCCTTTAGTTGTCTAGACCGGGGGCGATCGCTTTTTCAGATGCAATTATCTTAAAACGCAACTGCATTATTTGTCAAGCATGGGTTTAGTCAGAGTAAAAGTGCGAGAGTTAGCGGCCGAGAGGGGCTGGACATTCAAGGAGGTGGCTGAGCGATCGGGCGTGATCTACAGCACCATAACCAGCTATGCTCGTCGTTCAGAAATATCAATGGTTGACTTTACCGCCCTGTACAAGTTAGCGCGGGCGTTTGATGTGATGATTGAGGACTTGGTGGAGATTATTGAGGAGTAGTCGATCGGCCTTTGCACGTTTCTACTATAAATCCTTGTGTTTCGTCTTGTCAAAACGCGCTTAAACACTTTGCATCGCGGCTAAAAGCTCAGCTTAAAGGTGCTAAGATTTAGTCGAAGTTGTTAATCTCCCGTTACCTTTGTGACTAGAGCCAGTACCGCCATCGGGGTGAGCCCCATCATCAAGGAAATTGTGCAGAAAAAGGCGCTAGCAACCCGACTAACGCTGAAGGAAATTATCTATGTCGGGATGCTGGCGATTGACGAGTTGGACGAAAAGCGCTTGCAAGAATTGGCAGATAAGGTGCATCAGATGCAGGTCAATGGCGAGATTTGAAGCTGAAGAAAACCCGGTGGGCGTCCAGAAACCGGGTTTTTACGAAAAGACGCGTTGCAACCAGCAGATTAGGAAAAAAACCCGGTTTCTTTGGTTGGAGCGTGTCCAGGACAGATCGAGAATCTCAAATGGTAGAATTCTCTGGAACTAACAACATCCGCGATTCTATTTCTTCCCAGGTTTTTGCTGATATTCTCACTGCTGCTTCTTTGCATGGGATGATGAAAATATTTGCCAATAAATAATCTCCCAGCGCCTCTGCTTCTTCCTCAGATAACTTGACTATTTCTGGATTGAGATGGAGTGCATGACACCAGGTATCTACAAGGCGATCGGCAAATGCTAAGTGTATTTGTTTAGGCTGCTCACTATCGGGCAATTGCTTCTCAAGTTCTATCAGTTGAGCAATTAGTTCAGTCCCGTTCACCTCCTTGAAGATTTTAATTTTTTTAAGTTTTTCGGCCGACGCGATGGTCAACGCGTTGGCGTTGGCGTTGGCGTTGGCGTTGGCGTTGGCGTTGGCGTTGACGTCGGCGTAGGCCTGGGCGATGCCTGTGGTCTTGCTGATGGCCATGACGTAGTCGATGGTGATGGCGTTAGCGTTGGCGTTGGCGTTGGCGCTGGCGATGGCGCTGGCGATGTCCATGGCGTGGGCGATCGCCGCAGCACGTTTACCGACAGGCTTAAAATCACCTTCCGAGCCATTAGTCGCTGCATCAGCCCATTGCAATAGCCCTTGCAACTTCGGCGTGTTAATGTACTTTTGAGCCTCTTTTTCCATTAATAGGAGCAAGTTATCAGCCCCATTTTTTGAACGCACCAACCCCGCTACCAACAAAAATACCTCTTGCCAGCGTCGATCGGAAAGATGATCGGTAACTAACTGCTCAATTAAATTATTATCAGCAATATATTGAGCTGTGAGATATTCCTGAAGCGTCAAATGCGAAAACGAGTACACATCCTCAGCTCGTTCTACTAAAATCCCCTGTTGAACTGCCATAGCTTTCAGAACCGCCTCACCGTCTAAATGCTTCGGTGCATTCAAATTATTTTCTAAAAAAGTTTTGATTTCCTCAACCACTTCTCGCTGCGAAAAAAACAGCTTATCAGCCTCAAAACCAGTATAAGCAATCTCCGATAACAAACTCTCCTCTAACTCCGTGCTGAGCCCTTGATAAATTTCCTCTTTCTGAATCCGCTTTTCCGCCGCCCATTCTTCCAACAATATCCGCAAAGCTTTTCTGTAAAGAACGCTGCGATTATTCGGAAAGTTTTGCGAACGGTCATAAATGAGGCAGAGGAAAGTTAGCAATAATGGCGTGTGGGCTAACTCTTTAGCTGCTGCATATTCTGGCTTTTGCAATAACTTCCAACATTTTTGAGCCGTTCCTGCTTGTTTATCGACCTCAGACTGAAACCAGTTACCAATAAATTGCTCAATTTGAGTATCGTCAAACTCTGCTAGTTTGACATCGGTAAAGCGTTGAAAGTTGTTTCTATAAGCGGCTGTGCGACAAGAGACAATGAAGCTATTTTTATCATAGCGGTCAACAAAATTCTGAATCTTACTAATGACCTCATTTGTGTTGACTGTCGGCACTTCATCCAATCCATCCAGCAAGATTAACAGCTTTCCCTGCTCTAATGCCTTAGCGATAAATTGCTCAGATGAGGGAAAGCCACAAATGCTAAACTCTTCAACAATTAATTTTTCTATGTCTATCTGGCTAGATGTAAAGCTTTTAAGTTCGATAAAAACAGGAATGCGATCGTGCTTAAATCCGCCTCGTTTGCCCTTCAGTGCTTCGAGTCCTATTTTCCGCAAAAATGTAGATTTTCCCGCCCCGGGCTGCCCTAAAACCATCAAATATTGCTTCTGATTAGCAATTTTTAGCCCTTCTTGCTTCTGGCAATCTTGCTGCTGAAAACTTCGCTTGTTTGCTTGGCGGTAAGCTTCTTCTAAATTTTGGATTGATTCAAAACTGCCGATTGCTTGCTCATCCAAAAACTGCACAGCAGTATAAACCGATTCTAATGGCACAGCCTCCCGCATTCCCAATGCTTTCAGAATGCCGTGACGCTTGAAGTACCGTTTGCCGTATTCCCCCGATGCCGTGTAAATTAGCTGTTTAGTTTTCTCATCTAGCTTTTTGCCCATCAAGCCGAGAAATTTGCCACCAGTTTCAAAGACTGACTGGAAAATGGGGAGGGCGATACCGCTAACACAACTTATAGCAAAGGGTTCAATTCCTGTCATGGGAGTATTATTGAAGTTGGTAGGATATATCTATCTACAATTCCTGTTTAACAGATTCGGCACGCTGCTTAGCATTCTCCCGCCGATAAACATTAATCGGATTGTTGCGAATATCAGCTTCTACGCTCGCAATTAGTTCATCTAGTCTTTGAGTCCAAGCTTCAAGCATTCGGTTGCTTTCCCGCACCCAAGCGACAGTTTTCTTAATTTTATCTGGGTGGGAAAATTGTCTTGGCTCAATTATAGTATCTTCCAATTCCTTTTAGCCTTTCCTTTCAATTAACCAAAATACCTAAAAAAATCCCCCGCCAGAAGGCGGGGGATTTTAGTTAATTACCTAGAAACCAGAGTTCAGAGTTACCCGAATTTCCCGGCCGTCGAGGCAATTACAAAGGCGGCGTAAGTGAGGATGTATCCCACAGTAAAGTGAGCCAGACCAACAACGCGACCTTGGATGATCGACAAAGCAACAGGCTTGTCTTTCCAGCGAACCAAGTTAGCCAAAGGAGTGCGCTCGTGAGCCCAAACCAAAGTCTCGATCAACTCTTGCCAGTAACCTCTCCAAGAGATCAGGAACATGAAACCAGTTGCCCAAACAAGGTGTCCGAATAAGAACATCCAAGACCAGACAGACAAGTTGTTAGTACCATACGGGTTGTAACCGTTGATCAACTGAGCGGAATACAGCCAGAGGTAATCGCGGAACCAGCCCATCAGGTAGGTAGAAGACTCATTGAACTGAGCCACGTTACCTTGCCAGATGCCCAGGTGCTTCCAGTGCCAGTAGAACGTTACCCAACCCAGGGTGTTCAGCATCCAGAACATCGCCAGGAAGAAAGAGTCCCAAGCAGAGATGTCGCAAGTACCGCCACGGCCGGGGCCGTCGCAAGGGAAAGCATAACCGAAGTCTTTCTTGTCCGGCATCAGCTTAGTACCGCGTGCATCCAGAGCTCCCTTGACCAAGATCAAGGTGGTGGTGTGCAAGCCTAGTGCGATCGCGTGGTGAACCAAGAAATCGCCAGGTCCGATCGCCAAGAACAGAGAATTAGTACCGTTGTTAATCCCGTCTAACCAGCCTGGGAGCCACACGTTAGCATAGTTCGGCCAAGCGGTAGAAGCAAGGCTGTCAGGGTTAGACAACAGCACGTCCATGCCGTAGAGAGCTTTTCCGTGAGCAGCTTGGATGAACTGTGCGAACACTGGTTCAATCAAGATTTGCTTTTCAGGAGTTCCGAAAGCAACTACCACGTCATTGTGAACGTACAGACCTAGAGTGTGGAAGCCCAAGAACAGCGACACCCAGCTCAAGTGAGAGATAATCGCTTCTTTGTGCTGCAACACGCGATCGAGCACGTTGCCTTTGTTTGCTTCAGGATCGTAGTCCCGCACCAAGAAGATAGCTCCGTGGGCGAAAGCGCCGACCATGATGAATCCAGCAATGTACTGGTGGTGCGTATACAGCGCAGCCTGAGTCGTGAAGTCCTTCGCCATGAAAGCGTAGGGAGGCATCGCGTACATATGCTGTGCTACCAGGGAGGTAATTACGCCCAAAGCAGCGAGGTGAATTCCCAGTTGGAAGTGCAGCGAGTTGTTGTAGGTTTCGTACAAGCCTTGGTGAGGCAAGTTGAACTGCCCTTCACTCTTGCCGCCGACCAAACCAGCCTTAGAATCCAACATCTCTTTGATGCTGTGACCGATACCGAAGTTAGTCCGGTACATATGACCGGCAACGATAAACAGAACTGCGATCGCCAAGTGGTGGTGAGCGATGTCTGTCAGCCACAGGGATTCTGTTTGAGGGTGGAAGCCACCCAAGAAAGTCAGAATTGCGGTTCCAGCGCCTTCGGAAGTACCGAAGACATGGTTCGGTGCATCTGGGTTCTCGGCGTATACGCTCCAGTTACCAGTGAAGAACGGAGCCAAACCTGCCGGGTGAGGCGGGGTAGACAAGAAGTTTTCCCAACCTACGTGCTGTCCGCGAGATTCGGGGATAGCAACGTGAACCATGTGACCAGTCCAAGCCAAAGAGCTGACACCGAACAAACCAGCCAAGTGGTGGTTGAGGCGAGATTCAGCATTTTTAAACCAAGACAAGCTGGGGCGGTACTTGGGCTGGAGGTGCAACCAACCTGCGAACAGGAAGACAGCCGCCAGTAGTAGCAAGAAGATAGCTCCTTGATACAGGTCAGCGTTTGTCCGAATCCCTTGAGTGAACCACCAATGGTAGACACCGGAGTAAGAGATGTCTACTGGGTTAGAAGCGCCCCCTTGAGTGAAAGCTTCTACTGCAGGAGCGCCGAATTGGGGGTCCCAAATCGCGTGAGCGATCGGGCGGACGTTTAGGGGGTCTTTAATCCACTGTTCAAAGTTACCTTGCCATGCTACGTGGAACAGGCTGCCCGAAGTCCACAAGAAAATGATTGCTATGTGGCCGAAGTGAGAAGCAAAAATCTTTTGGTAAAGATTTTCTTCCGTCATGCCATCGTGGCTTTCAAAGTCGTGTGCTGTGGCAATCCCGTACCAGATCCGCCGTGTGGTCGGGTCTTGGGCAAGGTCTTGGCTAAATTTTGGAAATTTCGTTGCCATAAGCCTTGATTAATCCTGAATCCTGAACAAAATTGAAGGGATTCGGTTCTGAGTTTGGATTCTCGATTTGAGATTCCTCCCAAATCGAGAATCCAAAACCTAGGGGTAGTTTACCCTACCGAAATGATTCGCGCTAGGAAAAATGCCCACGTAGTGACAATTCCTCCTAGGAGGTAGTGAGCTACACCCACAGCCCGACCCTGAATAATGCTCAGAGCGCGAGGCTGAATGGAGGGACCTACCTTGAGCTTGTTGTGAGCCCAAACAATGGACTCAATCAGTTCTTGCCAGTAGCCGCGGCCGCTGAACAGGAACATCAAGCTGAAGGCGAAGACGAAGTGTCCAGCTAGGAACATCAGACCGTAGGCCGACAGTGCCGAACCGTAGGACTGAATCACCTGAGAAGCTTGCGCCCAGAGGAAGTCCCGCAGCCAGCCGTTAATCGTGATCGAACTTTGTGCGAAGTTGCCGCCGGTAATGTGAGAAATTGTGCCGTCTGGCGCTACTGTTCCCCACACGTCCGACTGCATTTTCCAGCTAAAGTGGAAAATCACGATCGAGATGCTGTTGTACATCCAGAACAGGCCGAGGAACACGTGATCCCAACCCGAAACTTGGCAGGTGCCGCCACGGCCGGGGCCGTCGCAAGGGAACCGGAAGCCCAAGTTGCCTTTGTCAGGAATCAAGCGAGAACTGCGTGCAAACAACACGCCCTTCAAGAGAATCAGGACTGTAACGTGAATTGTGAAAGCGTGGATGTGGTGGATCATGAAATCCGCCGTACCCAACTCGATCGGCATCATCGCTACTTTGCCGGCGACTACTACTGCACCGCCGCCAAAAGCGTGGCTGACGATTTCCGTAGCATTAGGCGCTGTTGTGCCAGGAGCCAAGGCGTGGATGTTTTGCACCCACTGGGCAAATATCGGACGCAACTGAATCCCGGTATCGGAGAACAAATCTTGAGGACGACCGAAAGCCCGCATCGTGTCGTTGTGGACGTACAAACCGAAGCTGTGGAAGCCCAAGAATATACAAACCCAGTTCAGGTGGGAAATGATCGCATCTCTATGACGGATCACGCGATCGAGCAGGTTGTTGACGTTGCCGCTCGGTTCGTAGTCCCGCACCATGAAGATTGCTCCGTGAGCGGCTCCTCCAACGATCAGGAATCCGCCGATCCACATGTGGTGGGTGAAGATGGACAACTGAGTCGGGTAGTCGGTCGCGATGTACGGATACGGAGGCATCGCGTACATGTGGTGAGCCACGATGATGCTCAGAGAGCCCATCAGTGCCAAGTTAATCGCCAGTTGCGCGTGCCAAGAATTAGTCAGGATTTCGTAGAGACCTTTGTGACCTTCACCAGTGAAGGGGCCTTTGTGGTTCTCTAGGATTTCTTTCATGCTGTGGCCGATGCCCCAGTTCGTCCGGTACATATGACCAGCGACGATGAACAGCACTGCCAAAGCTAAGTGGTGGTGTGTTGTATCAGTCAGCCACAAACCGCCTGTGGTGGGGTTCAGACCGCCTTTGAAGGTCAGGAAGTCTGTGTATGCGCCCCAGTTGAGGGTGAAGAAGGGGGTTAAACCTTTAGCGAAACTCGGGTAGATGTCAGCCATCAAGCCCGGTGTCAAAATCCACTCGTGCGGCAGGGGGATGTCGGCAACTGTTTTGATCAGCTTGCCGCCGACTGTCAGCGGTGAACCTGCATCGATCGCGTCCATGCAAGCGTTGATTGGCAGCGACACGTGAATTTGCTGTCCCGCGTAGCCCAAGCAGCCGCAACCCAACAACACAGCCAAGTGGTGGTTCATCATCGATTCCACGTTCTGGAACCATTCCAGTTTCGGAGCGCGGACGTGATAGTGGAACCAACCGGCAAATAGCATCAGAGCTGCCATTACCAGGGCGCCGATCGCAGTGCAATATAGCTGGTATGAGTTAGTGATGCCGTTGGCGCGCCACCACTGGAATAGACCAGAGGTGATCTGAATTCCGTGAAAGCCGCCGCCTACATCTGCATTTAAAATTTCTTGACCAAAAATCGGCCAGACCACTTGAGCGCTGGGCTTGATGGCTGTAGGATTTGTCAGCCAAGCTTCGTAATTGGAAAATTTAGCGCCGTGGAAATATGCGCCACTGATCCACACGAAGATTACTGCCAAGTGGCCGAAGTGAGCGCTAAAGATTTTGCGCGAAACGTCTTCTAAGTCACTTGTATGACTGTCAAAGTCGTGAGCGTTAGCGTGGAGGTTCCAAATCCAAGTGGTGGTTTTTGGCCCCTTAGCTAGAGTGCGATCGAAATGACCTGGTTTTGACCACTTCTCGAAAGAAGTTGGAACCGGATTCTTATCGACTACTACCCTAGCTTTTACCTCTCGCTCTGGAGGACTAATGGTCATGAAGACTCTCCTCTCGGTAAGACAAGGAACGAGAACTGAATACTGTACCGGACACTCCCCGCGCTTGATTAGGCGGGGGATTCTCGAAAAAGCCGACACTGCTACACTTTACTCTTTGCAGAGCTAGACGCAGGTGCATCGTCTCCCCAAGCATTTTGCTTCTGTGAAGAAGCCAGTTTCCCAGTGTCGCTAACAATGTGACTGGGTACTGCCAACTCTTCTCTCCAGATGAGTCGCCGATC
Source organism: Microcoleus sp. MON1_C1 (assembly GCF_036701945.1). NCBI lineage: Bacteria > Bacillati > Cyanobacteriota > Cyanophyceae > Oscillatoriales > Microcoleaceae > Microcoleus > Microcoleus sp. MON1_C1. The sequence goes on from NZ_JAUBRO010000033.1 coordinate 41,412, forward strand.
GCGTCCTTGATTCAGACTTGATACGGCTGCTCCTTTTGAGGGAGTTTTATGAATTATAAGCTTGCTAGAGGAGTATTAATCGCTTGTTAACAATACTTAAAAAAGGCTCAATTATTGATGTAATAACGCCTGTAAATCCCACAGTCCCTCGAAAAAGTCAAGGGGTACTGCCATTAACTTTACAAAACTCAAAGATAAAGTAATTTAGGAATACTCATTTGTAGATATATGTTTTGGAATAAGGCTGCGGGAATTAAGAGTGCGAGAAGATGGGTTGGCCGCTGCTGCCTCAATCCGGCTTCCTACGCGGCTTTGGAATTCCTGAGCGGCAATTCCCCAATACTAAATTCATTTTTGGGCTATAGTTCCCTATGAGAAGGCTTCTAGGAGTATGGTTGCGTGATTGGGATCAATTGGCACAGAACGGTTGCGGGCAGGCTGCTGGCATTGTTCGCAGCAGCAATATTAATTTTGGGTTTAGCAAGTTGTGGCGCGGGTCATCCCGAATTGCCCAAATCAGGGAACAAGAGCGACTCAGCTACCGCCCCAGTAAACAGAATCTCAGAGGTTTCTCCCCCAGAAGCCCTTCAACAACTGCGTCAGGCTCTAGAAATCTACCAGCCTCAAATTAGTATTTTGAATCCAAAACCTGACCAAGTGCTTCAGGATATAAATGTGTCTGTTCAGTTCCAAGTGAAGGACTTGCCCATTTTCAAAGATGCAAACTTGGGTTTGGGCCCCCATCTGCAAGTTTTATTAGACAACCAACCTTATGCAGCAGTTTACGACATCAACCAACCTTTAACGCTCTCCGACTTAGAACCCGGAACCCATACCCTGCAGGTGTTCGCCGCTCGCCCTTGGGAAGAAAGCTTTAAAAACGAAGGTGCCGCAGCTCAAACCACCTTTCACGTTTTTACCAAAACAGACGACAATAATCCCGATCGAACATTGCCCCTATTAACGTACAACAGCCCCCAAGGCAGCTACGGGGCAGAACCCATCCTGCTCGACTTTTACTTGACAAATGCCCCCCCGCACGAAGTGGCGCAAGAAAATTCCCAAGATGAAATACTCGATTGGAAAATTCGAGCCACAGTGAACGGCGAAAGCTTTGCGATCGACCAGTGGCAACCTATATATCTTAAAGGATTCACACCAGGGAAAAACTGGGTACAGCTAGAATTAATTGACGAACGAGGAAAAATTGTCAAAAACGCCTTTAATAATACAGCCAGACTGATAAATTACCAACCCCTCGGTCAAGATACTCTTTCAAAATTAGTGCGGCGCGAACTAACAGCAGCACAAGCTCGCGGTATAGTCGATCGCACCTACCAAGCTCCCGAACCCAAACCAACCCCAACCCCCGAACCGACACCGACACCTGCATTAGAAAAAACACCAGTTGTCCCACCCTCACCAGCGGTTCCAGAAACCCCTGTTACTCAACCGAGCTTAGAGCCAACAGTCGCTCCCGAAGTTGCTCCCGGTCAAGTAATAGAACCGACACCGACAGCAACTCCCCAGTTAGAAACCCCGAAAGTTGTTGCACCCGTTCAAGTAATAGAACCGACACCGACAGCAACTCCCCAGTTAGAAACCCCGAAAGTTGTTGCACCCGTTCAAATAATAGAACCGACCCCAACAGCATCTCTCCAAACAAAAAAACAGGAATATAAAGGATACTACAATCGGTTCCGCAACTTCTTGCGTGAAGAGCCCCAACCTGCTAATCCTTCAGTGCCACCAACCCTGCCAGAAATAACAGGAAAAGCTCCAGTACCAAAAGTAGTCGCTCCCGCGATACCAGAAGAGTCTCCCAATCTTGTACCGCCAACGCCACCAGTTGCCGCTGAAACTCCTAGCCAGCCAACCACCGAATTAGCAGATCCCAAAACAACTGTTTCCGAACCCGAAAATCCGCCCAAATCCGAACAAAAAGTCGAATTTGCCACCTAACAAAATCTTTCGGGGCTTCTTCGTGGCATGGGGGTCCCGCCCGTGCTCTATCTGCGATTAAAAATTAAAGGACACTAAAAAATGACCTACCTCGAAACAGCAGCCAAATTCTACAGTGATGTTGCCGAAACACCCCAAATCGGACTTTGCTGCGTCCAAAGCAGTCCCTTGCAATTGCCAGGATTAAAAATTCCCGAACAAATGCAAGAAATGAATTACGGCTGCGGCACAACCGTTCACGCCGCCGAACTTGTCGGCAATCCATTCGTGCTTTATGTAGGCGTCGGCGGCGGCTTGGAAGCACTACAATTTGCATATTTTTCTAGACACAAAGGAGCGGTTATTGCCGTCGATCCGGTTCCAGCAATGCGAGATGCGGCTGCACGAAACTTGCACATTGCGGCCCAAGAAAATGATTGGTTTGATCCGAGTTTTGTAGAAATTCGTGAAGGCGATGCTTTTGCGTTGCCAGTCCCGGATGCTTCTGTAGATGTTGTCGCTCAAAACTGCTTGTTTAATATCTTTGAACCAGCAGACTTAGCTAAAGCATTAAAAGAGACTTATCGGGTTTTAAAACCGGGTGGCAGATTGTTGATGAGCGATCCGATCGCAACTCGACCCATTCCGCAGCATTTGAAAGAAGACGATCGCTTGCGCGCCCTGTGTTTGTCGGGTGCTCTGACATACGAAGAATACGTTCAACACCTTGTAGATGTAGGTTTTGGGCAAGTGGAAGTTCGGGCGCGCCGTCCTTACCGACTGCTGGACAAACACAATTATCAATTGGATGCAGATTTGCTGTTAGAAAGCCTGGATTCGGTGTCTTTCAAAGTGCCTGTACCGGATGATGGAGCTTGCATTTTTACTGGCAAGACTGCTATTTATGCGGGGTCTGAAGAGCTGTTTGATGATGGGGCGGGTCACGTTTTGCAGCGAGGAGTTCCGGCGGCGGTGTGCGATAAAACTGCTGGGAAGTTGGGGGGATTAATGCCGGATAAGGTGTTAATTACGGATTCGACTTGGCATTATAACGGCGGCGGTTGCTGTTAGATTTTGTGTGGGTGAAGTCGATCGCAAGTGCGATCGACCAGAATAAAATTAACGGTGTATTGGTTATTTTGGAAAATAATGGCAGGGAAAAGCAAGCATAAAATTTAGCAGAAGCAAGAGATGCCAATTGCTGAAGTTGGTTGACAAGAGCTTCCTAATACTATAGTATTCGATGATGACATATAAGACTATTGACTTATTTTCTGGTGCGGGTGGCTTGACTACAGGATTTCACCTGGCTGGTTTTGAATCTTTATGTGCGATCGAGGTGGATGCGAAAGCTCTAACGACTTATAAGCATAATTACCCAAACACCAAAATTGTTCATCAGGATATACGTGAGGTCAATCCTTTGGATCTGCGATTATGTTTGGGTTTGCAGAGAGAGGAACTAACAGCGTTGATAGGCGGCCCCCCGTGCCAAGGATTTTCAAGAAATATTCCTGCTGACTATCGCTACCTCAGCGACTCTCGCAATCAGTTATATCGGACATTTTTAGAATTCGTACAGGAATTTAGACCCCTTTACGTTGTTATGGAGAACGTACCTGAAATCTTGAAAGCTTATGATGGTGTAGTTAAGAATGAAATTACACAGCAACTTGAGTCGCAAGGTTATAAAGTCACTTTTGGCTCACTAAACTCCGCGCATTATGGAGTACCGCAGACCAGATCAAGGGCTTTTTTCCTGGCTAGTTTAGATAAACCACTTCAATTCCCTGAACCTACACACGCTGGCGAGATTAGAAGCGATTACAGAGCTACTAAATCTTCTTACCAACTTAGTCTCCTAGAATCAAACATTTCTTCAGTCGTCACAGTTAGAGATGCGATTGGAGATTTGCCGTCATTGAACGCAGGAGACCAATATAATGCTGAAGTTTATCCTTTTCCACCCCAAACTGCGTACCAAGCAATGATACGTAATGGAAGTACGAAACTTTTCAATCACGTTGCTCGTGCTTTGAGTCCCATTCAAATGTCAAGAGTGCGTCTTCTTAGTGAAGGGCAAGATGCTAGAGACTTGCCACCGGAATTAGCTCCTAAAAAGCACTATAGCGGTGCCTATGGAAGGCTTTATTGGGATAAACCAGCAAGAACTATCACAAGGTGGGTTTTCCATCCCGGCTCTGGCAGGTTTTTTCATCCAACCCAAAATCGGACAATTACAATCCGTGAAGCTGCAAGATTGCACTCTTACCCAGATAACTTTCACTTTCTGGGAACATACACTGATATGGCTTCTCAAATAGGAGAATCAGTACCCCCACTTCTAGGTAAAGCAATAGCTGCATCTATTCTCCAAGTTCACTGTCAAAAGACGGTGTACTGAGTTGATCTTGCAAAGCTGAGAGAACAGTTTGCACATATCGATCAAGTGTAATACGAGTTCGCTTAACCCTGATGTGAACTGCTTCTGGAGGAATGGTTCTAGCTCTAAAAAGTTGCTTTTGATTCTTGTACCAAACTAACTCTAGCTTACCTGCAACATTGCCTTGTAGACCTGCTCCCGCTCTTCCAGTAACTCTATCAACTGTCCAAGCCCAAGAAAAAGCATTTGGGTCAAGTGGATTAAGAGGGAATTCACAGTAAATATATTCATATCCTCTAATGGTTTTCAGCAGTATGCCTTCATAGCTATTGGTAATGCTCTGTGCTGCTTGACTCGATATAATTTTCTCGTTCCAATGCTGAACAATAGCTGCTCCGAGTTCAGCAGGTGAGGATTGTTCCGTCAAACCAGGAAAACCAAGTTTGGCAGCCTTTTTGATAACATCTGCTCTCTGAATGACAAACAAAAATGTGTTTACAACAGTAAGAGTATTCAGTTGAAGAGATTTGAGTGACCAACCACTTGCAGTCGTGGTGTCAACAGCATCATAGAGGAGTTTGCTACGTCCTAATGCTGGATCTGATAAAGGAATATGCTTGACATAATGAAAAATAGCTTCCCAAGTATAATCCTCTATCGAGCCTATAACTGGAGATGCAATGGTAGCAATAATGGCTTGCCTCAATCTTTCAATCTCGTTTTCCGTCAGCACTCAAGAGTTCCTCTACAATTCGTAAAAATTCACCCATTGTTATGTCCAGAGCATTTGTAATATGACTAAGAACTCTAACAGATGGACTTTTCAGCCCTCGCTCAAGCTGGCTGATATAGGTTCTGTGCAGACCTGTGACTTCTGCCAGATATTCTTGTGACCAACGTTTCTCTATGCGACGACGTTGTATTTCTAGTCCTAAAGTTTGATCTAGTTTGCTAGGCTGCATAGAGAAAAATAGTAAGGTTTTGAATACAAAAGTTCTACAGACTAAAGTATTCAAGGTGGCAATATGAGCACTGAACTCACTCGCCTCTGGTGGCAATGGCATCTTGGCTGTGTCCAAAAGCCCAGGTTTAACCTCCCTTTTTCCCCATGCCGCGAAACTTCCCGCTAAATTAAAGAAGTAAAAAAATCATTCACATCCTACCCAGGAGATGCCATGCCTCGCGTCAGAGCACCAGAATTCCCCGGAAACTACCCTTGGTTAAACACCGACAAACCTTTATCCATTGAATCTCTAAAAGGCCGGGTCGTCCTCCTCGACTTCTGGACGTACTGCTGCATCAACTGCTTGCACGTCCTCCCAGACTTAAAATACCTCGAACAAAAATATAAAGATTCCCTCACGGTTATCGGCGTTCACTCGGCCAAATTTGAAAACGAAAAAGAAGTAGAAAACATCCGCCAAGCTATCCTCCGCTACGATATCGAACATCCTGTAATCGTTGACAGTGGCATGAAAGTTTGGCAAAGCTACGCGGTTCGCGCTTGGCCGACTTTAATGGTGATCGATCCTGAAAGTTATGTCGTCGGCTTTGTTTCCGGCGAAGGCAATAGAGAAGCACTTGACGAGTTAGTTGGCAAGTTAATTGCTGAATACAAAGATAAAAATGCACTCAAATTTAAACAACTCCGTTTTAGCTTAGAAAAACAGCGCAAACCTGTATCAACGCCGCTGGCTTTTCCCGGTAAAGTGCTGGCATTTGCGATCGCTGCAACGGAGGCAAAACATCTTCACCAACAGGTCGCGCTTTTGGGCGAAATGAGCCAGGAAAATGAATCTGTAGATGAAACTGTATTGCCCGGGCCTGCTAATTCAGTCATACAAAACTTAGTCGGTTCTTGCTTATTTATTGCCGATTCAGGACACAATAGGATTGTTGTCAGCACCCTCGAAGGTGAGGTGCTGCACGTCATCGGTAGTGGCAAACCGGGTTTAACTGATGGGGACTTTGAAGAGGCTGAGTTTTTTGCACCTCAAGGTATGGCTTTTGATGCAGAAAGTCAAATTCTATATGTTGCTGATACGGAAAATCATGCTATCAGAAAGATTGATTTTACGACTCAACGGGTAGAAACTGTTGCTGGTACCGGCGAACAAAGTCACGAAATTTCACCCCGCAGCGGCAAGGGTTTAGAAACGCAATTGAATTCGCCTTGGGATTTAGAAAGAGTTGGAAATAGACTTTTTATTGCAATGGCGGGTTCCCACCAAATTTGGGAAATGCAGTTAGACACTGGCACGATCGGCACTTATGCGGGTATTGGCCGAGAATCCTGTGTGGACGGGAATCTTGCAGAATCTGCTTTTTCTCAGCCCAGCGGCCTCGCTACGGATCGATCGGAGTTGTTTGTTGCCGACAGCGAAATTAGTTCGATTCGTGCTGTGGGTATAGATGAAGACCCGAAGGTTCGCACTGTTTGCGGTAGCGGTGAATTGTTTGGTTTTGGGGATAAAGATGGTCGCGGTGATGAGGTCAGGTTGCAGCACTGTTTGGGTGTTGAATACGCTCAAAATTACCTCTGGGTGGCTGATACTTACAATCACAAAATTAAGCGGATCGACCACCGGGGCGGTACGTGCAGAACAATGATTGGAGATGGTACAGCAGGTTTGGTTGATGCTAAAGGTCTCAAGGCTCGATTTTTTGAACCTTCAGGGTTGAGTGCGATCGGGCCTCATTTGTTTGTTGCTGATACGAACAATCATGTAATTCGGAGAATTGAGTTGGATACGCTGGAAGTCACAACTTTGGATTTCCCCAATTTGTGCCCTCCCGATGTTTGTTTGCCTGAGTAAGCCGATCGACCTTTTTGACATCAGGCACGGTTTTCAATCCTCCTGATTGCCCGATTGATTGTGGTAGGGTGCTCTTCGGCGCACCTTACCACAATTTTTACGCCCAGTAAGTTACCCTAATTATTCGCGGTGAGTGCAGTGTCTCACCAGCAATTGAGTGCTGGATGCAGAACCTCTATATTTATGGTGCACGGCAGCATAGCACCTGAACCCTAGAAGTAGAGCGTCAAACCACTTTTTGCGTCCAGGACTCAATTGCTAGATGTTGTTAATTCCAGGGCTACTAAAACCGCGATCGCCAGTATTAAATACTCGCAAAAATCCTCGCCCCAATCTAAAATTCCGAATAGCTCAGCAGCCGCACTATTTTTTCATCATCGTTCAATTCGCCGACAATTCGTCGCACGGGTTTCGGCCAGATTTTAATCAAAGTAGGAGTTGCTGAAATCTGATCTGCCTCAGCTTGGTCTGGATGTTTCAAAACATCAATTACTTTTAAAGTGTAGGGACGATCGAGGCATTGCTCTAAAAACTGGTGTAAAGTTTCGAGGGTGCGTTCGGTGCTGGGGTTGCTGCCGGAAACAAACAGACGCAAAACGTACCCTTGAGTTTGTGGCGGTGGGGTGAGTGCTGTTGGTTTGGGAAGCCGAGCCTGCTGCGATGCCGGAAAGCCCAAGGGAGTGACGATCGAACTGCTCCAGTCCGATCGAGCTTCGGGGCTAGCATACTGTACAACTAAGTCGTGATTTTCCCAAAGTTCGGGGAATTCTTCGTGATAAGTAGCGATTGCCATCGGTTCGCACATTTCTTCGCTCCGGGGATGCCACAATAAGTCGCCAGTCCCAAAAATGGCGTTCAGCAGCGTTTGATGTCGCAGCACAGGGGGGTAAGCCTCGGCAGCAACCCGCACCTGCCGATCGCCTGGATCGAGCCAGGAGTCAACGGTTGCCGTGTAGCAAGGTATCAGAAAATGCGGCGGTTCCGACAAACCGAGGATCTCCTGTAGAGCTACGCACAACTGCAAATGCCACCGAGTTTGCTTGTGGGGGTCTATGCAATAGATTAAGTCTCCCCCTGGTGTAAACAGCGCAATGCCTTTGAAAATTTCTGGCAAAATCGGGCGATCGACTTTCAATTCAGTACACCAATAGCAGTTAACAGTTAACAGTTAACTGTTAACAGTTAACTGTTAACACTCGACCTTTAGACTCGACCTCGGAGCATCTGAGCCATTTCGTTCGGGTACGGCGAGTTCTCTACACAAAGTTCTTCAGTAATCCGACCTTCTTGATAAAGGCCGTAGAGCGACTTATTCATCGTCGTCATGCCTTCATAAGTATCTTTGATCATAATTTGATTAATTTCCTCATTCTGGCCCTTCAGAATGTATTCCTTAACCACGTCGGTATTGATCAAAACGTCGTGGAAAGCAGCCCGCTTCCCGTCTGTGGTTTTGCACAGCAGTTGAGCAATAATTGCCACTAGGGATTCGGAAAGTGAAACCCGTATGGCCTCCTGTTCTTCGGGCCCGAACATATCCAGAATCCGGTTCAGAGTTTTAATCGCACTGTTGGTGTGCAGGGTTCCTGCAACTAAGTGACCGGTCTGAGAGGCTTTGAGGGCGATTTCCACCGTCTCTCTGTCCCGAATTTCTCCTACTAGCATCATGTCCGGGTCTTGCCGCAGAGCGCCTTTGAGAGCGCTCATAAACTTCAGGGTGTGCCTGCCGACTTCCCGGTGCTTGATCAAGGATTTTTTGCTTTCGTGTACGAATTCTACCGGGTCTTCGATCGTGATGATATTGTAGGCTTTATTCTTATTGATGTAGTCGATCATCGCAGCCAAGGTGGTAGACTTACCCGAACCTGTCGGACCCGTCACCAAAATCAGCCCTTTGTGGTAGCCGGATATTTTCTTAAAGACCTCCGGCAGCTTCAATTCCTCCAGTGTCATTATTTTGGCAGGAATTAGCCGCAGCACCATGGCCGGTCCGGCTAAGGAGTCCATGCAACTGATCCGAATCCGCACGAACCCGAAGTCGAAAGCGCCGTCAAAGTCTAGGGTTTTTTGGAAAATTTCAATTTCTTCATCGCTCATGCACTCGCGCAACCAGCCAAAAAACGTATCTAAATCTGTTGGTGGATAGCCGATGTCGGCAATCTCACCCCGCGTGCGGAAGCGGGGCACTTCGTTTACGCCGAGGTGAAGGTCGGAAACTCCTTCATCTTTCGCTCGGAGGACTAGCTCTTTCAAAGTCGGAGATCCGCCGCTGCTAAAGCTCGGGCTTTTAGGTGTGGCGAAGGATTGCGGCGGCGGTGCTGGTGCTGGTGCTGGTGCGGGCGGCGGTGCGGGCGGCATTCCTGCTGCTCTGGGGGGCATCCCTGGAGCTGGAGGGCGGGGTATTCCTGGCAGTGGGGGAGCTCCGGGTACGGGCGGGCGAGGAGCTGGCGGATGCTGCTGTGTCATATGCGCTACCTTAAGTTGGTGAGAAGGCTGACTCGAACAGAGGATTTGTGGGAGTTGGACAATGCCGATCGCCATTGTGCGGCTCTTGCACAAAAGCTTAACTGTTCTCCTCAGTCTATCGCAAGATCAGTTTCTACTGGTGCAATACAAAGGAAATATTCTGCCAATAGGAGGATGCGCTCACCTCTATCTACGACCAAATATGGATTTTCCACATTTTTGGAGAATGTTGTTTAAAGAAAAGAGTTTTCCGCAACCAAGCAGTATAAATTGATACATTAGCCAAATATTAAGGACTTAAACCGATGAATTCTGTCGATCGGGCTTTTACTCCAGCTCTGGAGTTGGCGGAGTCGATCCGCACGCTGGAAGTGTCGCCTTTAGAAATTGTCAATCTCTACTTGGAACGGATCGATCGATTAAACCCTGAGCTGGGCAGTTATTTTACTGTAACGGCAGAGCGGGCGATCGCCCTAGCTAAATCTCAAACCGAAAAACTAGCTGGGTTAAACAAGCCACAGGAATTGCCACCTTTTTTCGGAGTGCCGATCGCCATTAAAGACTTGACACCAGTTACGGGCGTTCCCTGTACCTACGGCACTCAAGCTTTGCTGGGTAACATCTCTGCCTACGACGAGTCAGTAGTATGGCGGATCAAAGCAGCGGGATTTAACATTCTGGGCAAAACAGCCACCTCTCAAATTGGCTCATTACCTTACACCGAACCAGAAGGTTTCCCGCCCGCCCGCAATCCCTGGAATTTAGACTATACGCCCGGAGGTTCCAGCGGCGGCTCAGCGGCGGCTGTAGCAGCCGGTTTGTGTGCGATCGCCCAAGGTTCCGACGGCGGCGGTTCGATTCGAGGCCCAGCTTCCTGCTGCGGTTTAGTGGGCATTAAACCATCGCGGGGGCGAGTTTCCTGGGCACCTGTGGGAGATTACCTCAGCGGCATTTCTGCCAATGGCCCCCTGGCGCGCACAGTAGCTGACGCCGCCGCACTTTTGGATGTAATGTCAGGCTACACAACGGGCGATCCGTACTGGCTACCAGATTCAAATCCGACGTTTTTAGAGGCTTCCCGTCAAAATTTGGGCAAACTGCGAATTGCGTTTTCTACGACTATTTCCCCTGTGGGCGAGGCTTCGGCTACCTGTCAGCAAGCGGTACTCGAAACAGTAAAATTATTGACTGATTTGGGACATGATGTCGAACCTGGATGCCCAGATTTTACGGGTTTAATCGAACCGTTTATCGCAATTTGGCAGTCGGGGGCGGCGGCAAGCGGCATTCCAGGTTCTGCTTTGGAACCGATGAATCGCTGGCTGTTAGAAAGAACTATTTCGGCTGGGGAATATTTGCGGGCGGTGAATCAAATGCAGGTGATTTCACGGCGGATTGTGGGATTCTTTGAAAAATTTGATGTGTTAGTTTTGCCGACTTATATGCACTCCCCCATCCGGGTTGGGGAGTGGGCGGATTTGAGTTTTGAAGAAACTTTGCAGCGGATTATTAATTGGATTGCTCCTTGTCCGCCATTTAATGCTAGCGGTTTGCCTGCGATCGCACTTCCTGCCATTTTAGATGACAACGGTTTGCCGGTGGGAATTCAAATTATCGGGCGACCGGCGGCGGAAGCAACTTTAATTGCTTTAGCGGCGCAGATGGAAGCGGCGAAACCTTTCCCGGTTTTAGATTTTAAATAGAGAAGAGCAAGGGATAAAAGCACGTTGCCCTTTTTTGTGGGTATTATTCCCAATCAGGATTTGTACGCGGGGAACTAGAAACCCGGCTTTTTTCATAAATTTTTCGTCATCAAACCCATGTTTTACCAAGAAACCGGGTTTCTCCCGCCCAGTCCTACTTATTAAGAATTACGCTGTAAAACTTTTATAATACTTCTTTAGATTGATAGATATTTTGATTGTTTTATTTTAAATATGGTAGCAGTTCGCTGCCAATATTTAGGGAAATTTTTTTATGTTAACTTCCGGGCCGATTACCGCTCCCGTTCCCGTTTTTCTGCTTCTTTTAGCAATCATGCTAATCGCGCCCCTGTTATTTGAGCGCTTGCGGCTACCGGGAATAGTCGGTTTAATTATTGCTGGCGTAATTGTCGGACCAAACGGTCTCAATTTGCTGCAACGGGACGCTACTATTGTTTTGTTAGGTACAGTAGGGTTGCTGTTTTTGATGTTCCTAGCGGGACTGGAAACTAGCCTCGACGACCTCAAACTCAATGCGGACAAAGCTGTCATATTTGGGCTGGCTACTTTTTCGTTACCGATGATATTGGGGACGGGAGCGATGCTGCTGTTGGGATATAGCTGGCTGGCTTCAATTTTAATTGCTTCTTGTTTCGCTACGCACACGCTTTTAGCGCTGCCAATTCTCACAAAATTGGGATTGATGCGAACTCAGACTATTACTGCGACTTTGGGGGGGACTTTAATTACGAATGTGTTGGGACTGTTGGTGCTGGCAATTGTTGTCAAAGCTTACAAAGGAAATCTCACTCTCGATTTTTGGCTGGTTCTCATTCCCTCTCTTGCTATCTACACTTTTGCTACTTTGTGGGGAGTGCCCAAAATCGGTCGCTGGTTTTTTAAGAAATTCGGACACGACGAAAATGCTGAATTTATATTTGTATTGGCTACCCTATTTTTAGTTTCTTACGCAGCAGAACTAATTGAGATTGAGGCAATTATTGGGGCGTTTTTATCGGGAATTGCCATTACTCAAATTATTCCCAAAATGAGTCCGCTGATGAATCGGATTGAGTTTATTGGCAATACGCTCTTTGTACCGTTTTTTCTGATTTCGGTGGGGATGTTAATTGACCCGCTAATTTTGGTGAAGCAGCCGCAGTCTTTGTTGGTGGCGGCGGTGATGATTTTAGCCGAGGTGGTGAGTAAGTTTTTGGCAGCTTGGATACCGGGGAAATTATTCGGTTTTGAGTTTCCGAACATTATGGTAATGTTCGGTCTTTCTGGTGCTCAAGCTGCTTCTACTTTGGCTGCGATTACGGTTGCTTTTGAAATTAAATTGGTCGATCGCGTAACGGTGAACGGCATCATTGCCATGATTTTAGTAACTTGTGTCGCTTCTCCTTGGATTGTATCTCGGTGGGGTCAAGAAATGCAGCACCCGGGGTCGAGTTTGCCGACTGCTACTTCGGGAAAGCATTCATGGGGAGAGCGAGTTTTAGTGCCTGTTGCTAATCCGAATACGGAAGATAATTTGCTGCGTTTGGCTTTGATATTAGCAAAAAGATATCAGGGAACTTTGCTGCCGCTGCATATTTTGTCCGATCGCGGGGAAGCAATTTCTCCGGCAGATAAAATGCAACAAACTCAACTTTTGACGGCTGCGGAAACTGTCGCCCATGCGGCTGCTTGTGCGGTTGAACCGATCGCGAGGATAGATGATGCGATCGATCGCGGAATTCTGCGGAGTGCAACCGAACGCGAGGCTAGTTTAATAGTTTGCGGTTGGAAGGGATTTTCTACGACTCGCGACAATTTTTTTGGCAGCATCATTGACAATATAGTAAGGCGATCGCCCGTACCCGTACTGATTGCTCGATTTCCCGATCCTCTCCAGAATACAGCCAGAGTTATTTTGGCGGTAACTGACAGCGAGTTGAGTCGGTTTGGGTTTCAGGAAACCGTGGATATTGCTAAGAGTTTGGCAGAGGAACTTAAGGCGAGTTTGCAAGTGTTGTTGGTGGCGACACAACGGGAAAAAAGCAACAAAAGTGCGGCGGAGGTGGAAATTCTTTCTGAGATACCAGTAAATCGGGTGCAGGGAAATTTTATCAAGTTAGTTTCGCAGAATTTGTTAGAACACGATTTGCTGATTTTAACAACACTTTCTCAGCAACAGAAATTGTGGGAAAAACCGGGAACTCTCAAAGAACCGGAAGCGATCGCCCGGGCTCACCAAAATATTTCGATGCTGGTTGTTTATTTTCCTGTATCTTGAGGAATATTTTAACTGCAGATGATGTTATGAATCTGCATTCATCTGCGGTTAATGTTTTAGGAGTAAAGCCAAGTGGCAAATTAAACAAAGGTATGTAGTTGCGCTCGACTCGCTCTTTCCTAAGCTAATATCGAACAAGCGCAACTACATACCTAAAATTTAACCTCCCTATTTGTGACAATTGTGTAAGTCCTATATTTAATCCTAATCCAACGGAATTGCGAGGAAAATTTCCGCACCTGTGCGCGGTTCTGAAATACACTAGATCGCCGTACATAGTTTTTATGCAACACTTTGATAGCTAATCGATAGAGCCTATTTTGAATCTTTCCCTTACCGCAATTTGGCTTAGTGGTTTAAGTAATATAAAATTGGGTAGCATCAAAATTAATATTACCCCCAGTCAGGACACGCGCCGTGCTGTTTACGAAAAATTAATCGGGCGATAGGTACATCTGTCGCGACCGCTCATGATTATTTTGGGCTGGGGCACAGCACTGCTGTGCCCTCCGTTGCTATGATATATGAGTGCCACCGGAAGTGATATAAATGGCTATCTTTCTTTGGTGGGCAATTCTACTTAATAATTTCTCGCAGCTCGCTTTTACTTCCATATTTAATTGGCTCCACAATCACTTCCCCTAATTAATGAAGCATTTCTGGCATTTGGTATCAATATTTACAAATGTTGCCGGCTTAAATTATCCTTCACTTTTGAGACTCAAATTATGAAGATTTTTCACTGGGGATAATTGTGAAGTTCCAGGAGTATAGGATTTACCCAACAAAGAAAACCCTACAGTTAATAGCCGATCGCTCTTTTCACTCGCGAAGTTTGTATTTTTTGGGAGGTCGATTAAAAAATCCTTCAACTGATCATCATTAGCAGCCGCACAAGAAGTGCACTTAGGTACGGAATGTGCGATCGGCAAGTAAATATGCGTAGAGGCCTTGACGATCGCACCCCGATGCAGGCAATTTCTCGGCATCTAGGACAATTTCTCGGTATCTGGGAGAATTTTGAGAATATGGTGATCTATCCTCTCTAGTTCAATAAGGTAAAAATGAGCATCAGACCAAATTTCAGATGGTTTTCTTCAGTAGCGAGTGTTTTGGGTTCGATTTCGATTAATCCTTTCAGCGACACGACATCTCCTGTAAAAGCTGCAGAAACGGTTGTTGTCCGCAAAGGTATTTTAGAATCGTCAATATCGGTTGCGGATTTGCGCGAACTCGCAGAAACAGGAAAAGTCCCCGCCAGACTGCAAGCTTATGCCAATCTCCTGTCTGACGAACAGCGCAGTAAAATCTTTCGGGCGCTGCAAGCGAAAATTCCCCTAAATGTAGTCGGCCTGAGCAACTTGCTAAATACGGGCATCGGCACTGGCATCCTGACGGATTTGACTACAGTGATACCCAGGCGCGACGGTGGGGGTGTGGAAGCGCTGCGATCGGCTCTGCTGCTGGGAGCAAACGCGCCGGAAGGCTTATCGGTATTGAGTTTCATTGAATCTTATCCGAGCTCGCGGGTCGTGGTGGATCTCGATCGAGCTTTCGCAGTTTTGGGAAATATGAACGCAAGTTTTTGGCAAACTCAGCGCTTTATGGAGGCGATCGCACCTCAGTTAGCACCGGTTAAACCCGCGTTTAACCTGCCTTTCGATCCAACCCAGCCCGGCCCTAATTCGGTGCAGGTACGGGCGCTAGATTTGAACGATAGCGCCCGCAATCGACCTATTCCGGTTGATGTGTACTGGTCGGAAGCTGCGACAGCCGACAAACCGACGATCGTCTTTTCTCACGGGTTGGGTTCCGTCCGCACGGATTTGCGCTACTTAGCCGAGCATTTGGCGTCTCACGGCTATGTGGTAGCAGCTTTAGAACATCCGGGCAGCAACGAGACGAATACCAATGCTGCGATGGCGGGTAAGTGTCCCTTGCTAGCTCCTCAAGAGTTTTTAGACCGTCCCAAAGACATCAGTTTTGTACTCGACGAACTGACAAAATTGAACGAAACTGATGATAATTTGCAGGGGAAAATTGCGATCGACCAAGCCGTAATAATTGGCTATTCCTTCGGCGGCGCTACAGCCTTGTCCTTGGCCGGCGCCGAACTGCAATTGAGCGGACTCAAACAGCGGTGTCAGGGGGATTTGATTGGGTTCAGCTTGGGCGAAGGCATTCAGTGCGCGGCGGCCGGATTGCCCGAAGAACGGTATCAATTGCGGGATGCGAGGATTAAAAGGGCGATCGCCATGAATCCGATCGCATCATTACTATTTGGAGAAACTGGTTTAAGTGCAATTCAAATTCCTACCTTAATAGTAGCATCTTCAGCAGACAAAACAACTCCCGCCTTAGCCGAACAAATTGCCGGCTTTCCGAAAATTCCATCTCCTAAATGGCTAGTCGGTTTTGTAGGAGGAACCCACTTAAGCGTCAAAGATCCCAGTACAACTTTACATCAAGTTCGTAGACCGAGCACAGTAATTACCGGCGATGAAGTTGTCGGCGACCAAGCTGTTAGCATACGCAATTATATTAAAGCTGTAAGTTTGGCTACCGTTGCTCAACTGACTACTGAAGCTGACAAATATGCAGTCTTTCTAACGCCAGAATACGCGCAATTTGCTTCTACATCGGCAATCCCGGTGCGGCTCGTAACAGAAATTTCCCCCGAAATTCATACAGTAGTGCAAACTTTTATTCAAGGGAATAAGTAGTGATTAGTCATTAGTCGTTAAGTAGGTAAGCGCCAAAAAACCATAGTATTTTTTTTAGTTCTCCACCCACAACATAATTATGTAGGGTTCGCAGTCCGAACCTTACCACTATTAGTTATTCGCTAATAATCTGATGTCAGCTCGAACACCTATAATAAAGGTCTTTGTAGTGGTAGTTCGAGGGGACATCATATTGCGACTAGCAGGCTTTCCTGTTGGAGGCGACGCCCCTTACCCCCCAGGGCTGGATTTTCTTCTTAAGCGGTTTCTGATATATTTTGTCCGTGCAAGGGCAAAATATAACCAAGCGCTTTCACAAACTCTACTCCCAAACTGCGATGCCTAAAAAAAATCTTATCCCGCTATTGCTTCTGTTTGTAGCCCTGTTTACCCTTTACGGTGACACTTTAACTTTTCTCCCCAAACCTGTAAGAGATACTAGCGTGGCAAGCCGAAAGTTCTTCGTCGGGTTGTGGCCTTCGTGGGTGAAGCCGAAAGATTCAAACAAGCAAAGGGATAAGGAGATTGAGAACTTGGAAAAAACCCCTAGTCCCAGTCGATAGTTTTGAGCTACCAGCGAGAAACTGGGTTTATCTAACAATACCTAGCCATGTTCTTGTATAGCAACCGCCAAGGCGGTTAGGGCGTAAACTGAGAATAGTCTCTTTTGTTGCGGAGCGATCGCACCCAAAATGCCTCAACCCTACAGCTACGATCTACGCCAGAAAGTCATTCAAGCTATAAAGCTTGATGGCTTAAAAATTATTGAAGCCAGTCAACTGTTCAACATTAGTCGCAACACGATCACCCTATGGCTGAAGCGACAAGATCAAACAGGAGACTTTCTAGCTTTACCCAATCAGCCTCCGGGTAATGGTCATAAAATCACTGACGCTTGAGCGATTTCGTGAGTTCGCCAAGATTCATGGGGATAAAACGAGCGGTGGAGATGGCGAAACTTTGGGATGGGGAAATTAGCTCACGCACGATCTCGCGGGCTTTGAAAAAAATTGGTTTTACTCGAAAAAAAAGACCTACGGCTATTGTGAGCGGGATGAAATCAAGCGGCAGGCTTTTTTAGTTGAGTTGTCAAGCATACCTCCAGATCAGATTGTGTATGTTGATGAATCAGGTATGGATAACCGAGATCAATATGATTATGCGAGTGAATCAGCGAGGTCAACGGTTCCATGCACTAAAATCTGGGCGACGCCAGGGTCGAGTCAATATGATTGCCGCTCTGTGTAACCATAAATTGAGTGCCCCTTTTACGATCGAGGGAGCCTGTAATCGAACAGTTTTTGAAATGTGGCTGGAAACAAGTTTAGTTCCAACACTGGTTAAAGGGCAGGTGGTAGTGATGGATAATGCCACCTTTCATAAAGGCGGTCGGATTCAGGAATTGATTCAAAGTGTAGGATGTAGACTGTTATATTTACCGCCGTACTCTCCAGATTTCAACAAGATTGAACAATGTTGGTCTTGGCTAAAAAGTCGAATTCGTAAACAGCTAGATCAGTTTGATTGTTTACGAGATGCGATCGAGGATGTGTTACGCATTGCGTCCTAACCGCCTTGGCGGTTGCTATAGGTTGGGTTAAGCGAAGCGAAACCCAACAGTACGATTTTAGATTTTGGATTTTAGATTAGAGATTTTTTATCCACTCTCTAATCTGTAATCTATTTAACTTGAGATTTGAGATTTTCCTCGAAGCGGTAAGGTGTGCAGTGCACACCCTACATAATTAGGTTCTGCGTAACTCCTGTTTTAGATTGCTCCTCCAATCTAAAATCTCAAATCTCAAATTGATTAGGCCTGCTTTTTCAACCAGCTAAACATAGCTCGCAAATCTTTACCAACTTCTTCAATAGGATGTTCTGCTTCCTGACGGCGCATGGAGGTAAAGCCCGGTTTGCCGGCTTGGTTTTCGAGAACGAATTCGCGGGCAAATTGGCCGGATTGAATTTCGCTGAGAATTTTACGCATTTCGGCGCGGGTTTGATCCGTGACGATGCGGGGGCCGCGAGTTAAATCGCCGTATTCTGCGGTATTGGAGATGCTGTCGCGCATTTTGGCGAGGCCTCCTTCTACTACTAAGTCAACGATAAGTTTAACTTCGTGCAAACATTCAAAATAAGCTAATTCCGGTTGGTATCCGGCGTCAACTAAAGTTTCAAATCCAGCTTTAATTAATGCGCTCAAACCGCCGCACAAAACTACTTGTTCGCCAAAAAGATCGGTTTCTGTTTCTTCGCGGAAAGTGGTTTCCAGAATGCCGGCTCTGGTGCCGCCGATACCTTTAGCATAGGCCATTGCCCGATCGCGCGCTTGACCGGAAGCATCTTGATATACTGCAAACAAACTCGGAACGCCTTCCCCTTGTTCGTAAGTCCGCCGCACCAAGTGTCCGGGGCCTTTGGGGGCAACCATTACTACGTCTACATTGGCAGGGGGAACAACTTGGCCGAAGTGAATGTTAAAACCGTGAGCAAATGCTAAAACATTTCCTTCTGAAAGGTTCGGTTCAATTTGTTCTGTGTAAATAGTTTTTTGAACTTCATCGGGCAATAAAATCATGATGAAGTCAGCGGCGGCGGCTGCTTTGTCTACCGGGTGAACTGTTAAACCCGCGTCGGTTGCTTTGGCAGCAGATTTGCTACCGGGATACAAACCGACAACGACATTCATGCCGCTGTCTTTGAGGTTGAGGGCGTGGGCGTGTCCTTGGGAACCGTAGCCGATGATAGCAATCGTTTTGTTGGCTAAGAGGTCTAGGTTCGCGTCGGTGTCGTAATACATACGGGCCATAATCCTTGTCTCCTGAGATGCAAATTGGGTGATTGACTGCAAAACTCTCATTTTATCAAAGTAGGGTACTTTTTTTACAGAAATTTTTCGATTAAGATTTGGACGCGGGAAAATAAAGGGCGATCGCCCTGAATTTCCCAGGGTTTCTCGCCGAGTCTGCGATCGTCAAATATAATTGTCAATAGCGTGCTGTGCATTTGAAAAAACCTCACATCTTGCACGATTCTCAAGAACAGGCAAGATGCCTGTTCCACAAAGAGTAAATTTTTTTGTGGAACAGGCATCTTGCCTGTTCATAAAAAGCTTATTTAAAATAGTGCAACATCTCAGAAAAACAAAACTAACTAACTTTATTCAGATGAAAATAAAAGCAATACATCATGTGGCGATTATTTGCTCGGATTACGAAACCTCGAAAAAATTTTATGTAGAAGTATTGGGATGTTCCATCATCAAAGAAACTTTCCGAACCGAGAGGAATTCTTACAAACTAGATTTGGGAGTCGGAAACGGCGACACCATTGAGCTTTTTTCATTTCTCCACCCTCCTGAAAGAGTTAACAGTCCTGAAGCGTGCGGTTTGAGACATTTAGCTTTTGCAGTTGAGGACATAGAAGCATCAGTTGCTTACTTAAAATCTCAACAAGTAGAAGTAGAAGAAATTCGCCTTGACGAGATTACCGAAAAACGGTTTACATTTTTCAGAGATCCCGACAACTTACCGTTAGAAATTTATGAGATTTAGACCCACATCCCCATTTTAAAAAGCTTAGCAGAGAAGATAAACAATGGACTCTATCATCAGAAACATAATCACGCTCGGATTGCCTACTTTAATGCTATTAATAGCGAGAGTAGCGACAGGTAAAACAGGTGACGCAGCCACTTGGTCGGCTTTGAGGAAAATCGGCGGTTCCTTTGGTATGCTGATCGGTTTAGGTGTGTTGGTATTTGTAGGATTTGTTGCCAATTCGTTTAGTTATTTTGTGGTAGATAGCTTGCTGGTGAGATTTTATCAAAAGCGGCGAGAGTTGGAAAAGCCAGAACAACTGGTAACAGAAATTGATAAATTGCCTATTACCAACGACCTTAAAATTAAGCTGAAATGGGGGTTACTCCACAGCAATAACCAAATTATTAGCTTGAAGCACGTAATTTTAAAATGGTTTATGCTAGCAGCAATTGTAAATGCACTCTTGTCAATAACAGGTTACTTGGGAGCATTTAACCTATTTTTTGAGTTAAGTTCTCATTTTAAACTACAATATCTGTTGGCTGGGTTACCAATTTTTATCTTCTTTGCTCTCGTGCGCTCAAAAAAAATATGGTTGCTGGTGAGCGCATTTTGTATTATCCTTAACTTGGCGGAAATTGTTCCTTGGTATTTCCCAGCGCCAGCCTTTGCGGGAGAGACTCCCGGACAAAACTTGCGGATTTTGCATTCAAATGTTTTAACGAATAACCGACGCTATTCTGACGTGATATCGCTGGTTAAAACAGAACAACCTGATATCGCGGTTTTTGTAGAAGTTAGCACAGTTTGGGCGAAAGAGTTAGCCGTCTTAAGCGAGATTTTTCCTTACTCTTCCAACCTGCAAGAATCTGACAGATTTGGCAGTGCAATATACAGCAAGCTGCCTTTAGAAAATACTTCTGTTAAAGCCTTTTCAAAGCAAAGAAAGAGCTTGTTTGCAGATGTGAATTTTCAAGGTAAAATCATTTCTCTGATTCTGGTTCATCCGACTGTACCGATAAAACAGCAGAATTTTATCGATCGCAATAAACAGCTAGCAGGCATCGGCGAGTATGCAGCCCAAGTCAAAAATCCGCTGATTGTGGTTGGAGACTTCAATACCACAATGTGGTCGCCGTTCTACAAAAATATGGTAAAAACCGGAAATTTGCGAAATGCGCGATCGGGCTTTGGCATTTTACCGACTTGGCCGACTTTTATGCCGCTGGCTTATATTCCGATCGATCACTTTCTAGTCAGCAAAGAAATTGGTGTGTTGAAGATTCGTACTGGCCGCAATGTCGGTTCGGATCATTTGCCGTTAATTACAGATTTGGTCATTTGAAGGCAGGATTCGATATTTTCTAACAAATTATTGATTAACTGGATCTGGTATTGCTGAATATTTGTCTGTAGCGGTTCTTTGCTGTCTTGAAAACAGATAACTTTTCCGGCGATGTCCTTGTAGTGTTGCAGCATGGAAAAAGTATCGGTGCTGAAGCGAGCGAGATAGTTTTTAGCAGCCTCACTGCAAATTTCCTTTACTTGATTTAGATAAGCTTCTGACGATTCAGCCGGCTTTTCATACCCAGTTCTTTTATTCAAAATATAGCTAGCACCGCCGACTACTGCGGCTCCCACAGGCCCCCCCAAAAGCCAACCTAAGCCCGTTGCGATCGCCACTGGAGCCACTTCGCCCTCGATCGACTTTTGAGCTGGAGGTGGTGGCGGTTCGGGTAAGCTGACTTGCGGGGATGGAGGAAACGAAATCAAAAGTGCGATCGGCTGTTCTTTCTCAAAGAATTCGCAAGCTTTATTTACCCATTCTGCGATGGTTTGCTGCTGATGTAACGCCTCTCGCTGAAATTTTAGCTTCCACGCATCAAAACTTCCTTCCTGAAGCGACAGCGCCATTTCCGATTGATACCGCTGCAAAAGTGTGGGCTGGTAAAGCCAACTCTCGAAGTCAGAAACGCTGGCTAAAAACCCTTTTGAAATCAGTTTTTCAGCTTTTTGTTTAATTTCAATTTTGTCTTTGTGCTTTTTTTGAGCTGCGGCTATTTCTGCCGTAACAGTTTCAGATTTCGCTCGGAGAGATTGGCAAATTTTAGTAGCTATAGTTTCAATTCTGGGCAACTTAACTGCTAGTTGTTCCTGTTGAGCTGCCACGATACTTTGCAAAGCCGATTCAAACGTGGCAATTCCTGTAGTTTGGGCCGCAGCCACATCTCCTTTAAGCCTCGCCCTCAAAGCCGGCAAAGCATCGACGCGGTAGATATTGCTGATATTGTTCGGCAAGTTCGAGCGAAAACTTTCGGCAACAAACAACAAGCGATTGTAAACTTGTTTTTGTTCGTCTGGTTCGAGTAGATTGAGAAAATTGGCAACAAAGACTACAGTGTTGATGTGGCGATCGCTCAACCAATCTCTCAAGTTCTCCCGTTCCCCTAAAGTCATCAATTTGCGAGCATCTAAAACCTGCACAACTAAATCAGCCGTGAGCAATTTATCCCGAACCAAATTATCCTGTTCTTCCCGGTCATTGGTTCCCGGCAAATCCAGCAATTCCACACCCGTTTTCAAGAATGGATGGGGACAGTAAACATTAACAGCCGCCACATCATCCCGCATTTGTCTCGCGTCGTCAAGGATGGCGTAGCGTTTCAAAACATCAGTCCCCGGTTCGCTAACTTCCGTGCCGTCTTTCAGGGTAATTTTTGCGCGCAATTCCTCGCCGTAGTTGACATAAATGGCAGCACCTGTAGTGGGTACTAGGTCGATCGGCAAAGCACGATTTCCCAGCAAAGCATTGAGCAAAGTTGACTTACCGTAATTAAACGGGCCAAAGACAGCAATTTGAAAAGTTGGTTTGGCGAGATAGTCGCAGATTGAGGTGGTATCTCGATACAGTTGGGAGTTTTTGTCAAGTTCGAGAATACCGAGTGCTGATTTGAGATAGTCGGTCAGGTTTTGATAAATTTCGGGTTGTTGCATATTGCTGTTTTATTTCATTTAGCGGATGCTAGGAAACCTTGATATAGGGATTCAATACTCTGCGACTCGGCAGAAACATCAGCCTCCAACTTTTTCAACCGCTCAGATTCAGCCTGACAATTAATCTCGCGAGATTCCTTTTGTTCCAGCAAATTATCTAACTCAGCTTTCCGAGAATTAATATCCGCATTCATGCGATCGCCCACTTCCCGCCCGTAAACATCAAAACACTCTTTAACAGCATCGTGAATCGGCTGCCACTGCTCTTGAGCCACCTGCGGCAGATATTTCACCAGCTCTTTTTTCGCCGCTTTTACCAACTGTTTGCGAGCTCCGTCTGCTTGCAAAACCCCAACACCGATTCCCAATAAAGCCAATGACAGCGGTCCCAAAACAACCCCCGTCAAACTAGCAAAAATCGTACTGACGCTCAACACAGTGATTAAATTAAGCAGGATATTTTTCCAATCAAAACCCGCTCCTGCCATTGCTACGCCCGCCAGATTTCCGGTCGTTAACGAGAACAATCCCATCGCCCATTTTGCCCAAGCGGGCGAGTTATCTTCGGTTGAGTTGCTGACTGCTGCTGGTATTTTTTGCCCAGTCAGTTTTTCTGTGATTTTTTCAGTCACTTTCGTGTAAGAGGCTCCGTAATTGGCCGCACTTTTCGATAGCTGTGAAAAGGCTGAATTCATCTCTTGTTCTGCTGTGAGAGTCCAAGCTGCTAATTTGTCGTTGATGTACTGCTCTAATGCTCGTTTGAGCGATGCTTCAAAGGCTTCTCGCTTGCCTTGGCTGAAGAAACCCAGAAAATTGAGATCCGGTTGATACCGCAAAAAATCTGTTTCAAAGGTATTTTCTAAGTTAAGAACGTAGGCGCGGAAAGAATCTGCGATCGCCCGCGATATACTATCTCTAACGCCGATGATTTCTTGTTGAAATTCATCGCGAATTTGAGTCAGTTTTTTAAACTCTGGCTCAACCGAATTAATCTTTTCCTTCAACTCATTGACATCGCGATCGAGTAATGGTAATCGGCGTCCAACAGCTTCGCGGACGCGAGCAGAAATTTGACGCGCCAAAGTCCTCGCCGGACGCAATTGGGAAATCGCCCTTTCCTGGGTCAAAAACGTATTGAGTGCCCCCATAAACTCGGGAAAACCAGTTCCTGTCAAATCCGCCTCCGGGTTTTTGATCCGCAACCTGAGCGCCTTAAGTGAGGTAATTGCAAACACTCGCTCGTCGTAAATATCGTGTCCTTCTGTTAAACAATATTCACCTAAATTAGCTTGAAAAACCCGCCGCAGTTTCCCTTCTGCTTCTGCCAATTCTTCAGGATCGTCCGGGTCAATCAAACTTTCCCGCACCTGATCCCAAGCATTGATCAGAAAGAAAACGCTCAATCCGCGATTTTTGATGTAATTTTCTAGATAGCGTCTTTCACCCATGGTGCAAGGCTGAGTTGCCCTGAGCACAAACAAAATAGCGTGGCAGTTGTTGATGTAACCAAGAGATAATTCGTTGCGGGCTTCTGTATCGTTCAGTCCGGGACTGTCTACTATTTCTATGCCTTTTTCCAGCAAAGGTAAGGGATATTCTACTACGGCGCAGTCGATATCGGGAAATGCTGGTTTCTTTTCTTCTTCTAAACGTTTGGCCTCAGCGGGGTCAATTGTGTAGTTCTGTTTGAAACTTTTAAAATCGAGCTGTTTGGGGCTTTTGCCGTCATTGAAATAAACGGTAACATTTTTTTCGGAACCGTAGCGCAAAATCGTCAGCAAAGCTGTACAGGGATTTACATCGCTGGGCAGTAAGTTTTCGCCGATTAAGGCATTGAGAAAAGTGCTTTTGCCGCGTTTCATGTCGCCTAGCACTAGCAGGCGAAAGACTCCTTGGCGCAAGTTTTTACTGGCGATATCAATGTCAGCGTTGTCTGTTTCTAAACCTAGTTTTCCCGATGCTTCTCCTCCTGCTAATTCTGATTGGTTGATGGCTGTGGCGATGTTGCTGAGAGAGTCGGCAATTTCTCGGCGGACGGCGGCTACTCGCTCTAAATCGTTGAGAAAGTTGCTAGTTTCTACTTTAAGGCTCATGGCTGTTTCCTGATAGTTTTCTGCTTGGGATTTTCAACTTCTGTCTTCTTCAACAAACATTTTGTAAGCAATGAAAGCAATCCCTCCAACCATCAGCGCAGTTGCCAGCCAAGATGCTATGCGAACTGCAACGACAACAGCAATGACAATGCCTGTAAATTGAGCGACGGCTAGGATTTTTCGGCGCCACTGTTTGAGTTTGCCGTTAACTTGGCTGTCTGGTTCTTCGTACTTGCTTGTTCGTAGATATTCGGGCACTGAGCGGTCGATTTCGGCTTCTAGTTCCCGCAGCCGACTTTCTTGTTCGCGCTTCCGCAGTTCTTGTTCTTGGTGCCGGAGTTCTCTTGCTTTTTTGTCGGGAGAATTCATAAATTTTACCCGGTTTGCAGGTGGCAAAATGTGTTATTTATTGTCAATGTTGCGGAGCGATAAGTTTTTTACAACTGTAACTCACATTTTCTGCCGTGTCGATAGATGTTAAGAAATGTAAAAAAAGGCGCTCGACCTTTTAAGCCGATCGCCCTACGCCCTAGACTAGCTGCTGCAAATCCTCAATATCCTTCGGGCCCGATAGTAGTGCGATCGCACTCAGCTTCCGACAAATCAACCAAGCGCGATCGAAATAAGTTGCAGCCCGCTAATTGAGCTTTGCTTAACTTTGCTTTCTCCAAATTAGCTCGGCTCAAATCCGCATATCTCAAATCCGCATTCCTCAAATCTGCATTGTACAAATCCGCACCTTGCAAATTGGCTTTCTGCAAATTGGCACCTTGTAAATTGGCGTGGCGCAAATTTGCTCTGGATAAATTTGCTCTGGATAAATTTGCTTCCGACAAGTTGGCATGATAAAGTTGAATGTCGCCCAACTCAGCATCTTGCAAATCAGTTTTATAAAGATTGGCTTCAGTCAAATTTCCGTAGGGCAAATAAGCTCGCCTCAGAACGCTACCAGAAAGATTTATTTCTGCCAAATCGGCTTGAAACAAGTTATCTTCACTTAAGTCAACGGCGTTAAAGTTTCGCTTGCCCTCAGCATACTGAGCGAGCAATTCCTCAGCGCTTAGCTTTTGCATTTTCATCCATTTATGAGGACAGCTATTGCAGCCAATCCATAACAGTAATTAATGGGTATTAATTTGTGTATTTATACTTAGGCATTGT
This sequence comes from Microcoleus sp. MON1_C1, assembly GCF_036701945.1. Classification (NCBI taxonomy): domain Bacteria; kingdom Bacillati; phylum Cyanobacteriota; class Cyanophyceae; order Oscillatoriales; family Microcoleaceae; genus Microcoleus; species Microcoleus sp. MON1_C1. The sequence goes on from NZ_JAUBRO010000033.1 coordinate 67,512, forward strand.
TTTATGTTAAGCTTGTGTAACAACGATCTCATTTTTTCTAAGATTTTTTTTATATTTGTAAATTTCTGCCTTGCTCGACCAGTAAACGCTTAGTAATGTCAAGATCGATCGAGAAACCAAAGCGAATCCTCTACTGAAATATGCCAGAACTTCCTCTCTCCATAGCTCAGCACTACCACGAACGGACAAAATACGACCCTGAAACCATTGCCGCCAAAAGCAAACAGCTCGATTGGACAGAGCAACCTGTGCCTTTCAAAGAATATAAAATTGGAGCGTATTTTGACCTCAAGCCTTATCTAAAAGACCCCTCGGAGGATGCCGATGCCGATCCCGATGCCGCTTGGTGGCATCGGTTATCTAGCTTGTTGCTGTGCAGCTACGGGTTGACGGCGAAAGTCCAGACGGTAGACGACAGCTACCTGTATTTGCGATCTGCACCGTCGGCGGGTGGACTCTACCCAGCAGAGGTTTATTTAATCTCCCGCGGCACTGCCCAGTTGCCGGCCGGACTCTACAACTATCAGTGCAGAACTCATTCACTTGTTCATTTTTGGGACAGTCAAGTTTGGCCATCATTGCAAGCCGCTTGTTTCCAGTCGCCAGCGCTAGAAAATACCCAATTGGCGATCGCCATTACCACTGTTTTTTTCCGTTCTTCTTGGCGTTACGAAGACCGAGCTTATCGGCGAATTTTTCTAGACACCGGCCATTTATTGAGCAATATCGAGTTAGCTTGCGCCGTCAACGATTACCGACCTCACCTGATTGGAGGATTCGCCGACGAAGCTGTCAATGAATTACTGTACATCGACTCGGAGCAAGAAGGAGCGATTTGTGTACTTGCTTTAGCCGACTTGCTAGATATTGACCAAAACTTGCCTAAATTTAAAACCGCTTTGCCCGGAAACACCACGACAGATTACCCGAAAATTTCCGAAGGTCAACTGTTAAAATACCTCCACAAAGCCACGCATTTAGACTCAGACCCTACCGGAGCAGACGGCTGGAAACTTGATGAAAGTGAAGGGGTACTAGAGGATAAATACAACTTTCCCTTTTGTACTAAAGTTTCCACGGTCACTCCTTCGATTCCTTGGGGAGTGAACCTGGAAACTTTAGAAAACACTATGCTCAAAAGGCGTTCTACCCGTGCTTATACAGGTGCTTCTTTGAGCTTGGGCGAACTGCTAGCTCTGCTCGATTTTACTTACCAGCCCCAGCACTATATCGACCAAGGATTAGACGGTTCTCCAGACTATTTCGATCTAAGTTTGATCGAGACTTTTATTGCTGTTTCGGGAGTGAATGGGTTAGAAGAAGGCTGTTACTATTACGCTCCGAAAGCTCAAGAATTGCGGCAAATTCGGTTTAAAAATTTCCGCAGGGAGTTGCATTTTTTGTGTCTGGGGCAAGACTTGGGCAGAGATGCGGGGGCGCTGTTATTTCACACGGCGGATTTGAACAGGGCTGTAGCAAAATATGGTGATCGAGTTTACCGCTATTTGCACATGGACGCGGGCCATTTGGGCCAGCGGTTGAATTTAGCAGCTATACAACTGCGTTTGGGTGTCAGCGGTATCGCGGGCTTTTTTGACGATCGCGTCAATGACGTTCTCGGTATTCCTGCGGGTGAAGCTGTACTTTATATTACAAGTCTGGGAAGACCTCGATCGTAAGAATGACTTAGTTGTTATTTGTCAGTAGTATTGCTTCACTAAGCCCAGGCGCATCTAAATTTTACAGTCAAGTTTGATGAAATTAACATCTTACACCATTCTCAAGAACAGGCACGATGCCTGTTTCACCAAGAGTGAAATTCGGGGTTCCACAAAGAGTGAAATTCCTGTGGGGTGGGCGTCCCGCCCGCCCAAAAAATACCACAGAACAGGCAAGATGCCTGTTCCACAAAGAGTGAAATTCGGTGTTCCACAAAGAGTGAAATTCCTGTGGGGTGGGCGTCCCGCCCGCCCAAAAAATACAACTTAAATGCGAGACAGCTTACCTATTTAATTTACTCTTTTTCTCTGACTATTTGCCAATGCAAAACCTGCTAAATATTCTGTCGAGCACTGATTCTGTGACTTCTTCGCCCGTAACTTCCCCCAATGCTTGAATTGCCCCGCGCAAATCTATTGTCCAGAAATCTAAAGGCAATTTGTTGCTAATAGTATCCGTGCATTGTTCTAGAGAAATTTTAGCTTTGGTTAAGGCTGCTGCTTGTCGCTGGTTGATTGCTAAATCTGAGTTTGCTGCTTGCAAATTTCCCCCGCTGACGGCATCTAAAATTGCTGTTTCTAAGTCTTCTATGCCTCGATCTAGGGCGGCGGCTGCGGTAACTATACGGTGAGTTTCAGAGGAAAAAGGTAGTTCAGGGATAGTGTTTACTAGGTCGATTTTGTTGATAATTATAATTAGCTGGCGGTGCTTTACTTGTTCGTAAATTTCCGAATCGCCCTCTGTCCAACCAGATTCCGCGTCAATTGTCAACAACACTAAATCGGCTTGTTTTGCTGCTGCGCGCGATCGCTCAACACCAATTTTTTCTACCTTGTCTTCGGTTTCTCGAATTCCCGCAGTATCGAGCACCTGCACCGGAATGCCGCCCACAACTAGCTGCGATTCTACCACATCCCGCGTCGTACCGGGCAAATCCGTGACGATCGCCCGATCGCTCTTACTCCACGCATTCAACAAACTCGATTTTCCCACATTCGGTCGCCCAACAATCGCTACTTTTAAACCAGTTCTCAACAATTCTCCACGATCTGCGGTTGCCAAAATTGTTGACAATTCCTCCAAAACATGATTTATTTCCAAAGAAGTTTTAGCTTCATCTAAAGGCGGCAAATCTTCCTCAAAATCAATTCTCGCCTCAATTTCTGCCAGCACGTCCAAACAAGTTGTTCTCAATTTGCGAATTGGCTGCGCTAATTTTCCTTGCAAACCAGCCAAAGCACTTTGTGCAGCAGCCGGCGATTTTGCTCCCACCAAATCTGCAATACTTTCAGCTTGAGTTAAATCCAGCCTCCCGTTCAAAAAAGCCCGCAGCGAAAACTCTCCCGGCTGCGCCAATCTCGCCCCATTTTCCAAACACAACTGCAAGACTTGCTGCACCGCCATAATGCCGCCGTGACAGTGAAATTCCACCACATCTTCGCGAGTAAAAGAACGCGGTGCTTTCATGATTAGCAGCAAAGCTTCATCGACTAATTCTTGAGTTTTGGGGCGGCGGATGTGGCCGTAAAGAATGCGGTGAGACTCCCACATTTGCCGTCCTGGGGCGCGAAACAGAGTTTCGGCAATTTTTAAGGCTGCGGAACCCGAAACTCGCACAATGCCGACGCTGCCTTGTTGGGGAACTATGGCAGTGGCGATCGCTGCGATCGTTCCTCCTTTTGTTAATGATTCAGACATTTTTATTGTTCACACATTTAAAAGTTCTCTCAATCTCCTGTTTTTGAGTATCAGGCAATTGCTTCTCGGTATTCGAGTATATAAAATTCTGGTGCGTCATTCAAAAAATTTAAATTTCCGCCCTTTTGGGCAAGCTGCACGAGTTTCTGAGTCAAAGGGCAAGGGAGATTGTTTAATCTTTTTCCTACAATCGCTAATTGCTCGCCGACTTCGAGAGACAAGAGAATTTGAATTAGGGATTCAACCAGTTGTACGTTCATTTGAGTCACCTCCGCCCCGGTTGTTAAATTATACATATCTCATTGACCGAATAAACAATTTCAGCAATTTTTTTGTAAGATATTAGAAGAGCGTCGCCGCCACGCTTGACTTGGATAGGCAATCCGATCGCCCGTTTGCTCAGTCAGCCGATTTTAGATTTTAGATTTTAGATTTTAGATTGACTCCACAGATGAATCGGGGAGCTTCTACTCGGGTCTAAAATTTTGGGTGAGTCACGACTCCTGTCGGAAAGCAAGTATCCGTTTTTGGGAGGGAGTCACGGCCAGCTCAAACTTAAATTACTCAGCCAATTTTTTGGCTATCCTAATTTCATGCGATAATGGAACATTAATAGGGTAGAGGGCAAAGCATGATTGGTCAACTTCTAGACAGACGTTACCGCATCATTAAAGTCACAGACTCAAGTGAGGTGGCAAAAACTTATCTAGCAGCAGATACTCACCGTCCCGGGTATCCGCAATGCACGGTTAGAGAAATGCGGCTACCCGGCACAAGTTCGCAAACCCCAGAATTAGTCAAAGTTATATTTCAAAGAAACGCAGAAATAATTGAAAAATTGGGAAAACACGACAAAATTCCCGAATTATTGGCGTATTTTGAGGAAAATCAAAGTTTATACTTAATTGAAGAATTTATTGCCGGATCACCTTTAAGTCAAGAACTAATACCCGGTCAACCGTGGGATGAAGACCAAGTAATTGGTCTGCTATCAGAAATATTAGAAATTTTGGTGTTCATACACGAGAAAGGTTTCATTCACCGCAGAATTCAACCAGACAGAGCGATCCGGCGCGAGTCAGACGGCAAATTTGTATTGGTAGACTTTAGCTTAGACAAAGAAATTAACCCGGAACTTGCTAACTGTCATTTGTTGGCGCAAACTTCCCCGAACTCTGTTAAGCGGCATGAGGCAAAAAGACAGGATTTGGCGGCCCAGGAGTTATACGTGCCGATCGAGCAATTGAGCGGCAACCCCCGTTACAATAGCGACATCTACGCTCTAGGTACGATCGCTCAGCTTGCCGTGACGGGACTCTCACCCAACGAACTGAGTGCCTTAAAAAACAACAAAAGCCAAATTTCCTGGCGAAACCGGGCAACTTGTTCGGCAGCGCTAGCAGATATTATCGATCGAATGGTGCGGCCTGACTGCGAGGAACGCTATCAGGAGGCCGCCGAAGTTTTAGCAGACCTCAAACAAATCGCCGTAAAATTGGAGGTTGAGCCGCCGCCAGCCACAATCATCACGGACGCTAGGAGTCAACCGCGAAGACAAAGCCAAACCAAACTGCTGCTGTTGGCTGCAACAGCGGCAGCTTTAATCTTGACGGCACTGATAATTTACTTTTGGCAGAGTCAAAGTCCGGGGAGGGCAAAAGAATTGTTAGCTCGCGGCGTTACCAAGGCGCAGCAAGGTGACACAACAGGCGCGATCGCCGATTATACTCAAGCCATCGCCCTGAATGCCGGCGATGCGGAAACTTACTACACGCGGGCAAATGCTCGCTACGACATGGGCGCAACCGAGCAAGCCATACAGGATTACACGCAAGCAATTAAAGTCAATCCTAGCCACACCAAAGCTCTGTACAATCGAGGTATGGCCCGCCTCGACATCGGGGACAAGCGGGGGGCCGTGGAAGATTTCACCCAAGTAGTGCGACTCAATCCCAGCGACGGTGAGGCATACTCTAAGCGGGGTTTAGCCTACTACGATTTGGCCGACTACCGCACGGCAATTGAAGACTACACTCAAGCAATTCGGCTCAGCCCCAACGATGCTACAGCTTACAGCAATCGGGGTTTAGCTCGATCGGCTGCAGGCGACAAAACGGGAGCAATGGCAGATTTTACTCAAGCCCTTCAAATTAGCCCCAAACAAGCTGGCGTATACTACAGTCGCGGTCGAGCGAGGTTTAATCTGGCAGACTATCAAGGAGCGATGGAAGATTATACTAAGGCGATCGAATTGCAACCCGATCTCGCTGATGCTTATACCAATCGGTGCAGCGCTTACTTGAATTTGGCCACCTACGACAAAGCGATTGCCGATTGCACCGAAGGCATTCGCCTCGCTCCAAAAGATGAAGCAGCTTACAACAACCGCTGCATTGCTTATCTGAATTTAAAACAATTTCAAAAGGCCAGCGAAGATTGCAGTTTGACCATCGGACTCAACGCCAACAATCCCAAAGCATACAGCAATCGAGGATTAGCTCGATCGGCTTCGGGAGACAAGCAGGGCGCTGTGGAAGATTTTACTCAAGCAATTCGGCTCAATCCCAGCGATGCAGTAGCTTACAGCAATCGCGGTACTATTTACTCAGAACTAAAAAATTACCCTTTAGCGGTTGAGGATTTCGCTCACTCGCTGCGGCTCAACCCCAATAATGCTAGCGCTTTTTACAGCCGAGGCCTCGTCCGCCGCCAACTCAAAGACCGTGCTGGGGCGATCGAGGATTTTCAGAAAGCTGCAACGCTGTTTCTAGAACAAGGAAGAGCGGATGGTTTCCAAAAGGCACAAGCACAAATCAACGATCCTAAATAAGCTATTAATCACCAGTCAGATGTTAAAAAAAGAAGAAAGAAGGAAGAAGGAAGAAGGAAGAAGGAAGAAGGAAGAAGGCCAAATTACCAATTCCCCGTTACCAACTCCCCGTTACCAACTCCCCGTTACCAACTCCCCGTTACCAACTCCCCGTTACCAATTCCCCATTGCCGATATGAACATGGTTGGTCAACTTTTAGACAGGCGTTATCGCGTAGTGCAAATTCTCAGCTCGGGTGCTTTCGGACAAACTTATTTAGCTGTCGATACTCGCCGTCCTGGCCACCCTCAATGTGTAGTCAAACAACTGCGCCCTCCCAGCAATACTTCCACAGTTCTTAAAACAGCTTACCGCTTATTTAAACAAGAAGCAGAAATATTAGAAAAGCTGGGAAAACACGATAAAATTCCCTTTTTACTCGCTTATTTTGAAGAAGCAAATCAATTCTACCTCGTCGAAGAGTTTGTGCCCGGACACGCGCTAAATAGGGAAATTGTGGCCGGTCAACCTTGGCGGGAAGAACGAGTGCTAGATCTTTTGGAAGAAGTTTTACAAGTTCTCGCCTTCGTACACTCTCAGGGAGTGATTCACCGCGATGTTAATCCCTCCAACTTAATTCGCCGCAAACCAGACGGCAAATTAGTTTTAATTGACTTCGGTTCGGTTAAAGAAGTGACCAATCACGTCAGCGAGTACGATACAGAATTTCCGCGCACCATTGCTACTGGAACTCCGGCTTATATGCCGATCGAACAATTTCAAGGCAACCCCCAATTTAGCAGCGACCTCTATGCAGTCGGCATGATGGCAGTGCAAGCTATCACGGGTTTGCCCGGTACGGATTTGCCAAAATTGCAAAATCCGAGTCCTTCTCACACGGGGGAAATTGTTTGGCGAAACCGAACTCAATGTTCTGTTGGACTAGCAAATATAATTGACAAAATGGTCTGCCACCAATTTGGCAAACGCTATCAATCTGCGGACGAAGTGTTGGCAGCTCTCAGCAAGTTGAGACACCGCCCAGAGCAGGGAAATATGGCTCAAAAGAAAAGTATTTCTCCCCTGTTAATGTCTTCTGATAGTTTTTCGTCACGGGGAAGTCGGTTTTGGTGGCTGATTTTGGCGGGATTCGGGGCGGTGATAGTTATGATATTTCTGTTTAGTTATGCGAGTCGGCCGAATCCGCTTAAAGCTAAGGAATATTACGAACTGGGAGTAGAAAAGTCTCGCAATCAAGATGCGGATGCAGCTTTGCAGGCTTTTAATAAGTCAATTCAATTGAATCCTAAAAATGCTGAGAGTTTTTACCAGCGCGGTAATCTTAATTATGATTTAAAAAAGTATCAAGAAGCAATTGCAGATTATTCTCAGGCGATCGCACTCAATCCTAAATATGTTCAGGCTTATTTTAACCGCGGGCTAGCCCGTAAGGATTTTAACGACAAGCGCGGGGCAATTGAGGATTACACTCAGGTTTTGAATCTCCAGCCCAATGATGCTGATACATATTATGAAAGAGGAATTGCTTATTTAGAACTGCAAGATTACAAGGCGGCTATTCAGGATTTTAACGCAGTAATTCGGTTGCAGCCGAACCTTGTTAAAGCTTATCATTCGCGAGGGTTGGCTCGTGCTGGGAGCGCAGATTTGCAAGGAGCGATTGGAGATTATACTGAAGCAATTAAAATCGATGCTCAGAATGTTGATGCTTTCTACAGTCGGGGGAGAGCTCGCTTTCACTTAGGAGATTATCAGGGAGCTATGGCGGATTATTCTCAGGTAATTGCGATCGCTCCCAAGAGTGCAGATGCTTACGCTAATCGTTGCAGCACGCAGTTGAATTTGGGAGCGCATCAAGCGGCAATTGACGATTGCACTCAGGCTATTTTGCTGAGCGATGAGGATGGGGTTCCTTACAACAATCGCTGCATTGCTTATTTAAATTTGAAGGATTATCCCAAAGCAATTGCCGATTGCACTCAAGCGCTGAAAGTGAACCCGAATGATCATAATGCTTTTAACAATCGTGCTTTAGCTCGCAGCGCAGGAGGTGACGCCCAGGGGGCGATCGCAGATTTTACAGCAGCAATCGGCTTCAATCCCAACAATGCTGAAGCTTACGCGAATCGGGCTAAGATTTATCAGGAGTTAAAGAATTACAATAGTGCGATCGCCGATTACGTCCAAGCTATTCGGATCAATCCCAATTATGCTGCTGCTTACTACGGTAGAGGCATTGTTCGCCGCTCCTTGGGAGACAAAGCAGGAGCGATTAGCGATTTAGAAAAAGCCGGCAAAATGTTTCTCGATCAAGGACTTACTGGCGGTTACAAAGATGCACAATTTGAGATTGAAAAGCTCAAGTAGTCATTCGTCCTTATTTTTCAATCTTAGATTTTTTAGGTGGCAAATTTTCATGATCTCAGATTGCTCGGGCGCTGGTTCACGCTAATCTTTAATACCAACAGAAAATGCAGGTGAACCAGCCCCGGAGCGCTATTAATGCCAGCTATTATCAATCAATTTTCTGGGTCTTGAAGCCGTTTAACCAATTCATAAAACGGTTCCCAATTATCCTCAATAGCAATGGCCTCCCAAACAGCCTCAATCGTCGGCCTCAACAGCGATTGTTCGGGATTGTGCTTGTGCAGCCTGTCCGCCATTTTGTCCATATCATCCGCAGACAAACTTTGCAAAACGTGATAATAAAACTGCCGCCAAGGCGCTATCAAGTCGGCCGGTTCCGCCTCAGCAAAAATTTGACTAGCATCATCTCGCCAAGTGCGATCGAACTGTCTTCGCAGTTGAAAAAAGAAATCGTGATACTCAACTTGAGACTCCGCCAGCATTGTAATTGTCACCTTCAACAACTCATCTCCCTCAGCTTCGGGCAAATCCTCAAATCCCAATCTATTGAGCATCAACTGCCGATAAGCTGCATTATAATAATCGCCAAACTTTGCCAAAGCCGCATCCATATCAGCTTGAGGAATCGCCGCTGCTAGCGGTTCCTGGAGCTTCTCTAAATTATCCCTACAAATAAACGGTTGATTGCCGTAACAATAAAGACCCGAATAGTCAAAATAAGCTGCTGTAAATTGCGGCTTATAAGTGGGGATAAAAGCGAAAGGCCCGTAATCGAAACTTTCTCCCGTAATCGACATATTATCAGTATTTAGCACTGCGTGGCAAAATCCTGCCGCCATCCACTGAGCAACTAATTTAGCTACTCGCTGGACTAAATCTGCATAAAATAGCGCATATTTTTCGGCCGCCGAAATAGCCGCCTTGCTTGCTTCTAAATGCAGTTCAGGATAGTAATATTCAATAACAAAATCTAAAAGTTTTTTAGTTAAATCCGGGCGGCGGATATAGTACAATCTTTCAAAAGTTCCAAACCGAATGTGAGAATGACTGAAACGCACCATTACGGACGATCGCGTCGGAGATGGTTCGTCGCCCCGCCACAAAGCCTCACCCGTTTCAACTAAACTAAAACAGCGAGATGTCCGAACTCCCAACCGGTGCAAAGCTTCGGCTGCTAAAACTTCGCGAATTCCCCCTTTGAGAGTAAGTCTACCGTCACCGCCCCGCGAGTAGGGAGTGCGGCCGGAACCTTTAGTGCCGAAGTCGTAAAGTCTGCCGTCTGTCCCGCGAACTTGGCCGTATAAGAAGCCTCTACCGTCACCTAAATTCGGGTTATATGCGTTGAATTGATAGCCGTGATAGCGAAGTGCGAGAAAGGGACGGACACAGTGAAATTCGCCGAACGCTTCGATAAAATGTTGGTCGGTTACTTGTGCGGGGTCTAAACCCAATTTCCGCAATAATTCGTCGTTGCGGAAGCGGAGAATGTGTTGCGGAAAATCGGCCGCAGCGACTTCATCAAAATAGTCGCCACCGAGAGATTCAATGGCGGGTTCGTAGTTGAGGGAAAGTAAGGGATTTGACATTTTTCTATTATAGGGTGAAATTGGCTATCACTCCAAATTATATACGGGTAAGGTGCGGACTGCATTGGTGTCAACAATCGCCTCAAACCCTTTGTCTCTCTCGTTTATAGCCGAGTTCGTTCTCCCTCGCATCCCAGGGCTGTTTCATGCTCAAATGTTAGCTATGCTAAAGTTTGAGCATGAAACATTAATGTCTTCCTCGAACGCGAAAAATTTTTACGGTCAATTTTATTGATAGGTAAATTAACCGTTTTCCTTGCTAAAAATTGGGTTGAAGGATTAAACTTTTTAAAGTTTAGTGGAAGGCACCAGCTAATATACCTTTTTCCCTATTTAAAATTCGTCAACACCCCGTAAATTGCCCAAATCGCCATCGCCCGCAAATAGTGACTCGCCCGAAAAGTTCCCCCCGCCGTAATCGCTTCCGGCGTCCGAAACTGCAACCCATTTTCATAAATCTGCTTCACCACCGCATCCGTCAATTTAAACGCTTTATCCTCCATCCCCATCTGTACCAAAAAAGCCGCCAACCCAAAATTAATACCTGTCCAAACTTCCAAAGGATGAGTCGCATTCGGATTTTCCGGCGAACCGTTCAGCATCACCCCATTCGCCGCACCGAACTCGCCCTCGTTGAACTTCAAAAAGCAAGAATCGTACACAGTTTCTAAAGCACTGGCTGCACATTCTGGCGGCACAATATCCGGCAATCCTAACAGTTTCGCGTAAAATTGACCGCACAGTTGGTCAGCCATCACCACTTCGGAATTACTCTCGCTGTCCAAACGGTAATATTGACCGTTCCACAGTTTTTCTTGATAGCTCGGTCTTGCTTGTAGCAGCCAACTGTGATATAATGCAATCTTTGCTTGAGGGTTAGGAATTATCTCCGGTGCTGCATCTTCCAAGATTTCGCCGATCGCGATCGCAGCCTCCAGCGCCGCCAACCACAAACCGCCGCAATACGCACTTATCCCCCGCATTTGCCAGTCATCAAACGTCTGATCCGGTGCTCCAGAATTCTCAGGAATTCCGTCCCCATCCTCATCAAAAGTTTTCAGATAAGCCAAAGCCTCAACAATTGCCGGCCAACACTCTTTCAAAAACTCGCAATCTGTGCCGCCAGTCAACAAAAAGTCACGATAAACCTGCAACACAAAATCGCAAGGCAAATCCTTCCACAAATTGCAATCTTGATAGCTAGTATAATTGGTTTTTTCCCAAGGATGTTCGTTAGGAGCACCCAAATCGTGCGGCGTCGCCCCGACAGCTTTTCTAATAGCCGAAGCTTGATTCCAGCCAATAATTCTCGGCGTATCGTCTCCGGCAGAAATTGCCCTAGCAAACGCTAAAACTACTGACTTTTCTAAATCCGGCCAAAGCATCAACAAAGCAAAAGAACCGTAAAGCCGCACATCCAAACTTTCGTACCAGCGGTAATCAATGCACTCCAAAACCGCAAATTGACCCTTCGGATCGCGTTCGTCAGCCGCACTCCAAAGAGTACCGCCGTCTGTCAGGGCGTACAACTCGTTAAACAGCGCCATTTTAAAACTATCTGACAAATCTGTCCGTTCTAAAATAGGTTTTTGCCAAGCTTCGATATTTTCGCGCCAAGTATCCGAATGCTTCATTGCAGTGCGAATAATCGGCCAAGCATTTTTGCCGTTGCGGCCGAAGAAATCCGTATAGCGGCGGTAGTACCAAACTCCCGATGCAAACTCAGTAACGGGCAAATCCCAAGCTATAATAAAGGGGATTTTGCGCGTTTTTCCCGGTCGAAGAGTAAAGCGAACTGCGATCGCACAAGCCAACTGTTCTCCGGCTGCTGCGGCTGTCTCGTCATTGTCATCCAACAAGAAACCTTCAGCAGAAAAGTTGCGCCAAATATCATCACCGTTCCCCGCCGGGTTCCAGCGAGTTTGATAGAATACTTCTACCGCCGGATTAGTAATAGTTGCGATCGCCCATTGTCCATCCCCCTCTTGCGGTTCGTCCTCAGCAGTCAACCGCGTCATCACGCAACCGATGCGGTGAAAATCTTCCACCAACAAATTCAAATTTCCGGCACTTTCTCCCCACCGGGATTGATAATCATAAAATGGACTGCCATCATCTCGCACCTTCACTTCCGGCGATTTATTGGCATTAGTAAACCAACCGACAATATTCTCCCAAGTCAGCATGATGCTGAGAGTGATGGGCGCATCTGTAGGATTGTGCGCCACCCATTCAAACATGGCAACTGGGTAACTGCTTTCCTGATAATTGTTCGGCAAAATTGGCGAAAATTGCTCGCAGCTTAATTTAGCCTCAAACACATTTTCATAAACAAACCAACTGCGCGGATACAAAGCATGATAACTCCCCGAAGAATTAGACTCTTCCCCGGTTCTTTCTTCTTCTTCCCTTCTTCCTTCTTCCTTCTTCCTTCTTCCTTCGCAAGGATACCATTTCCAACTAGATAAACTGCCATCGGTAGGCGGTTCAGTGGACAGTGCAAAAGCTTGTTTGTTGCCTTGAGTTTCTTCAAAAACGCTGAACTGACAAGCGGGCAAACTGCGAAAAATGTGTTCGCCGCCGTCAATGTGCCAGAGGTTGAAGTCGCCGCGGGGCGATCGCCCGATGCAGCCGGCACCGAACCCGCCCAGAGGCATTCCGTGCCAGGGCCCGTCGTCGAGATTGCTTGCGTAGCGGACTGTATAGGGATTCTCCCAACCGAGGCCGATGGGACGTTTCCAGGTGTGTGGGGGGATGTTTGGATTGGATGTGCGATCGTTATTCATGTGATTAATCTTAGCGCTAGATCGAGACTTGACAATTTTTTTTATTTAAGTTTAAACTTTTATCGCGCTAACGAATCCCGATATTTCCGACTATTGTTGAGTGTTGATTGTTGAGTTAAAGCAATTGGGTTCAGGGCTGCCGGATTCATCCATTCTCCCATCTAAAATCTAACATCTAACATCTGTTCAGCGCTCGCCTAACGGGGCAGAATATCATCTAAGCGAAGTTGCAAGCTTTTTAACAGAGGAGAAATAATCGGTTGACCGAGGCGAAATTGTTGCTGGATGTAATCTTGGTCAATCAGTTGGCAAACGGTGATAGTAGGTTGTTTTGGTTTACCGATAAAAGCCACGCCCCCCAATCCCCGATAATCAACTATCCAATATTCGGGAATTCCTAAAAGAGCGTATTCTGCAACTTTTCAGGCGTAATCTGTTTCCCAGTTAGTGCTGGCGACTTCTACCACCAATTTAATAGATCGCCCCAGGGTAATCACTGGTTCTTTTTCCCAGAGAGGTTCGCTGACAAGGGCGGTTTCATCTAATACGACAATATCGGGACGGCGGGCAGTACCGGCATCTGAAAATGGACGGATCAAACAAGTGCGGGGAATGAACCACGGTAGTTTTTCGGCTGCGATGGCGATAGCCATTTGAGTTGCTAGTTTACCGCTGACGGTTTCGTGTGGGCCTGTTGGTGACCTGTCAACTAATTCTCCGTCAGCGAGCTCGTAGCGGAAGTTGTCACAATATTGATCGAGGAAGGTTTCAAAAGTTAGGATTTTTTGCGCCGTGTAAGCCATTGGAAACTAATAGTTTTTGGCTGAAAATCTTATTCTATCAACTAACCAAATCCCAAATCAGAACCTTTCCGCGCGTGTACCAAAGCCAACTTTTCGTAACGCTTAGCGTGTTCCACCAACTCCGCAGCTTCTTCCTCAGAGACATCCCGCAGGCGTTTGGCAGGCACTCCCGCAACTAGCGTGTGAGGCGGAACGTCCTTGGTGACAACAGCCCCTGCACCGACGATAGAGCCTGTTCCTACCCTGACTCCATCGAGGACGATCGCCCCAATCCCGATCAGGCAGCCCCGTTCAATGTAAGCTGAGTGAATCACAGCTCGGTGTCCCACTGTCACGAAATCTTCCAAAACCGTCGGTTTCCCCGGATCGCCGTGCAGAATTGCTCCATCTTGGATATTGGTACTTGAGCCGATCGCAATTCGCTCTACATCCGCCCGCACCACCGCCCCGTACCAGATACTAGCACCAGCAGCCACCTCTACCCTGCCGATGACAACAGCGCCTTCAGCGACAAAAGCTGCTTGGGATAGATCGGGCCTGGGCCAATAGGAAGGAAGTGCAGGCAGAGGTTCGTTGAGATTGCTCATTTGCGATCCTTATACTTCTAGCAGATTAGCTGGTTGTTCATACGGGATATAATAAAAGTATTTGGCACTTTTGCAGAGAAAATATGCTGGGACGCAAATAAATGATTGAAGTTGCCTTGCAATACCCTATGTTTGGCCCGGAAATTCAGTGTCCCCACTGTCGCCAAACAATTCCGGCTTTAACGCTAACGGATACCTATTTGTGTCCGCGTCACGGGGCATTTGAGGCAGATCCAAAAACGGGGGAACTGGTTCACCTTCAGTCTGGGCGGCACTGGCGCCGCTGGGAGAATGAATGGTATCGCCAGCACACGCACCCGGACGGAATTCGGTTTGAAATTCACGAAGCGCTCGATCGACTTTATACTCAAGGCTACCGAGCAACTCGCGTGATCGTTGCTCAACGCTATCGCGACTTAATCAGCGCTTATTTGGAACGCAGCACGCCTTGGCGCGGCCAAGCGGAATCGCCCCGGCCAAGACTGTACGGTTTGCCTGTGGATTTTAGCCCTGAGCCCCAAGAAGACCCTTGCTGGGAAGTGATTAATTTTGATTTGGAAAAAGAGCCGGGAGTTCCGATTAGATATCCTTATTTTCGGTTGTTTGAATAAGTGAAGGAAGAGGGAAGAAGGAAGAAGGAAGAGGGAAGAAGAAAGAGGGAAGAAGGAAGAAGGAAGAAAAAACAAAGCTCTATTACTTTTGGGCAACAGATGCGATGTTTTTAATTCCGAGTTCCGAGTATACCCTCTCAAATATAAAATCTCAAATCGCAATTCCTACTTCCCAGTCTAAAATCTAAAATCTAAAATCTAAAATCTAAAATCGAATGCACCACGCCTCGATTCGCACTGCTAACATACACCGGGCGATCGCCTTTTACGAACAGTTGGGATTTACTGTGAGCGATCGCTTTACCACAGGTTACACCCTAGCCTGTTGGATGGAAGGTCTCAACGGACGCATCGAACTCATTCAAATCCCGGAACCAAAACCCGCACCGGATGCTTTCGGAGACGAGCATTATGTTGGATATTATCATTTATCTTTCGATTTAACTGAAGCCACAACTGACTTACCTAGTTGGTTGGAGTCTCTGAAAGAGCGGTTTGAGGAAGCTGCTAAAGACCAACCAAACCAGTTTCAAGCTTTAAAAGTTTTGTTAGAACCGACTCAACAGGCGATCGGGCAAAATGTTTACGAAGTAGCTTTTATTGCCGATACTGATGGTTTGCCTTTAGAATTTATCCGGCGGATGAATAGCTAATTAAGTCAGAGTTGAAACACTTCAGAAATCCCATCAGCGTGCATCTGTGTTCATCTGCTGATATCTGCGGTTAAAAAATCCCAATCCCACTAATCTGCTTTAATTCGGATATCAATTAACCCATAACTTCAGTAGAAGGAATAATTGGCGTTGCTGATTTACGGTATGAAAGGCTAAATATGCCCGTTATAGAAACCAGTATTCACAAAGCTTTTGGATTTTCAACTTATTTTTCGTACCCTGATTAAGCAACACCGAATCATGAAGAAGGAAGAATGGTCATATAGCAAGCTTTTTAGCCATCTGCACCTTTCGTTTAATTAGGTAGATTTACTTAATAACCAATAACTCATCAATAAAAATAAAACCCGCACCCGCGGGTTTCATCTTCAGGCTTATTGTTAATAAATTACGGTTTCAACTATTTACTTTTTAGGAACAAGAACCTCATTAGCAGCAACGGGACGGGTCGAGGAAGCGGTAGTTTTCAAAAGTGCGATCGCCTGCGCGTAGCAAGGATCGTCCTTAGTCGCAACTAACGTCGGTTTGTTAGCTAATTTCAGCTTTTGTTCGTCGGTGACTTCTACCTTAACATCGGGAGTAACCCCCTTTTGGCTGATATCGGTACCGCTGGGAGTATAGTAGTGGGCGATCGTCACCGCCAATCCCGAACCGTCAGCCAAAGAATGCACCGACTGCACCAAAGCTTTGCCAAAAGTTTGGCCGCCCATCACAGTTGCGCGCTTGTTGTCCTTCAGAGCACCGGCCAAAATCTCGCTGGCGCTGGCTGAATTGTCGTCCACCAGCACCACCAAAGGCTTATCAGTGATTGCAGTGCGGTTTGCGCGCATTTCCTGAGAATCGCCCGCGCGATCGACTGTGCGGACGATCGCCCCTGTATCCATCCACATCCGAGCGATATCAATGCTCACTCGCAGCAAACCGCCGGGATTCCCCCGCAAATCCAACACAAAAGCGTCAGCTTTCTGATCCGAGAGCTTTTTAATCGCCGCCTGCATTTGTTCGCCGGCATGAGAGCTAAACTCTTGCAAACGGATGTAACCCACCTTCTGACCGCCTTCATCCTTGAGGCTGTAGCGAACCGCTGCTACCTCAATTCTCGCCCTAGTCAAAGTGATGTCAAATTCGCCTTTACCCTCACGAGCAATCCGCAGCGTGACTTTCGTGCCTTCGTCGCCCCGAATTACCTGAGCTGCATCCGAGACAGTCATGCCTTTAGTAGTTTTGCCGTCTATCACCAAAATCCTATCGCCCGCTTGAATCCCTGCCTTCAGGGCGGGGGAATTTTCCATCGGCTCGACTACGGTAATCGCTTTCGTTTTCTCGTCTTCTTCGAGCCTCATCCCCACCCCTGTCAGTTCCCCAGAGGTTTGATTCGTCAGCGCTTCGTACTGCTTCGGGTCCATGAAGCGCGTGTACTGGTCGTTTAATTTCTCTAGGGCTTTGCGGAGAGCGGTGTAGGCAGCTTCGCGAGAAGTATAGTTTTTGCTCAACAGTTCTTGGCGGGTCAATTGCCAGTCAGTCTTGTTAAAGCTGCCATCAACATACTCTCGGTTGACAATTTGCCAAGCTTCGTCTAAGACAGCTTTGGGGCTATCTTGAAGCTCAGCGCGGACTGATTGACTCAGCCCGGGAACGAGCAAAGATATCGAAGCGGTTGTTGCCATCGCCCCACTGAACAGGGCTGCCTGTAATTTAGAAAAGCGTCTGCGGGCTTGATTCATTGAATTTGGCTCAATTCGATTTTAGATTTTTGATTTGAGATTTTATATTGCTAAAAAATCTCACACTACTACTTAAACTATTGTGTGGAGGCTCCACCATCCCTGTGGACAGTTTAACGAGATTTATTGTCGATCGCCAACCAATTATTACTCTCTTTCAATAAACTTAATTTAAAACTTGGATTTAAAAGTGCCGTGGAAGCTAAAATCGAACAATTTTCGCGTAAGTGGTTGAGCCTGCTCGTTAATGGAGCTATCGGTCTAGCAGCGCTGGCGGGGGTCGTTACCATGCAGTCGAGCGGGCAGTTGGGCGGAATGTCCCCAGTTCGCGTTCAGGGGCAAAAGCCACTCTCTCCAATGTCTGCTGCCAGTTTCAAGCAAGCCGCACAGCAAGAAGCGCAGCAAGAAGCCCTGCGGCTGAGAATGCTCAAAACTGTCCCTAGTTTTGGGTTTGACAATTTAATTGCAGATTGGACATTTCTCAAATTTTTGCAGTATTTTGGCGACGACGAAGCGCGAGAGGTGACGGGCTACAATCTGAGCCAAGATTATTTTGACATAGTTACGCAGCGCGACCCGCGGTGGGCTGACATCTACCTGTTTCTTTCCACAGCTATTTGTTTTTATCAAGGAAAGCCTGAAACTGCTGTTAACTTTATAGAGCGCGGTACTAGGGCCCTTGCCGTTTCACCGCAAATTCATTCCCAATCCTGGATAGTGTGGCGAACTAAAGGTATTGATGAGTTGCTGCTGTTGGGGGATATTCCCGAGTCAATTCACTCTCACGAAATGGCCGCTGATTGGGTGGAAAAAACCCCGGAAGGACAGAAATTGGCACCGCTGTTTCGAGCAACTGCTGAGTATTTGCGCCGAGATCCCGATAGCGTGCCGGTGCGGTTTACTGCTTGGAGTACGGTTTATGCTCAAACAACTGATAAGTTGGTGCGTCAAAGGGCGAAACAAGCTCTTGTCAAGTTGGGAGCTCAGGTGCAAAAAGATAAGGATGGAAACGAGAGTTTTATTTTGCCGCCTCGAAAGTAGGTGATTATTGATTGTTGACGGTTAACTGTTGACGGTTGACTGTTGAGTGTAATTTTCCAATCTAAAATCTAAAATCTCAAATCGGCTTGAGTTAGTTCGCGCCATTCACCGGGTTTGAGACCTTCCAGACGCAAAGGCCCGATCGCACACCTGACTAGCCGCAGCGTCGGAAACCCTACTGCTGCGGTCATCCGGCGCACTTGGCGGTTGCGGCCTTCTGTGAGAGTCATTTCCAGCCAAGCTGTGGGCACGTTTTTGCGAAATCTAATCGGCGGTTCCCGGGGAGGTAAAGGGGGTTCTTCTAACAATAATTGCACTTTTGCCGATCGAGTCCGATAATCTTGAATTGTGACACCTGTCTGCAAAGCGGAGATCGCACTTGCATCGGGAATTCGTTCAACTTGCACCCAGTAAGTGCGGGGATGAGCGAATTTCGGGTCACTGAGGCGGTGTTGCATTTGTCCGTCATCGGTTAACAGTAACAAACCTTCACTATCGCGATCGAGCCTTCCTACTGCATAAATGTTAGGAATAGGAATATAGTCTTTGAGAGTGCTGCGTTTAGTCTCGCTGGAGTTGTCAGTGAATTGAGTTAAAACGTCGTAGGGTTTATAAAATAGAATGTAACGATAGGGCATGAGCAATTAACAATTAAAAATGTACGGGCGGGTTTTAATATTAAGTAATTTGGTATAAACTCATATTTTGCACCCTTCTCAATAATTATTTCTGGGCGGGCTAGGAACCCAACCCTTACTCCCACAAGAAAATTCATCTGTTGTGGAACAG
Source organism: Microcoleus sp. MON1_C1 (assembly GCF_036701945.1). NCBI lineage: Bacteria > Bacillati > Cyanobacteriota > Cyanophyceae > Oscillatoriales > Microcoleaceae > Microcoleus > Microcoleus sp. MON1_C1. The sequence continues at coordinate 86,728 of NZ_JAUBRO010000033.1, forward strand.
GGTCGAAAGCCTGTTAAGCGATAATGGTGCAAAATGTCAGTATAAACTAACCTCCTGCACTAATGTCAATAATCCTGTAATGGGCGGGTTTCACCAACAAGAATTGCATAAAACCGACAATCTGGAAAACCGTGCCTACCCAACGGCAATATGAATAAACTTACACCTAATTTTACCATGCCCCAAGCTACTCACCGCGTTTGCATCGTCTTAGGAACTCGCCCAGAAGCGATTAAACTAGCGCCAGTAATTCAACTCTTCAAAAGTTCGCCAACCTTTGACACCCAAGTAATTTTAACCGGCCAGCACCGAGAAATGGTCGAGCAAGTAATGCGAATGTTCGATCTAAAAGCCGATCGGGATTTAGCAATTATGCAGCACCAGCAAACTTTGACAGATATTACATCCCGGAGTTTGCAGGGTTTGGAAGCCTTGTTTAAAGAATTGCAGCCCGAAATCGTCTTAGTTCAGGGCGATACAACGACAGCGTTTGCCGCAACGTTGGCTGCATTTTACCAGAAAATACCCGTAGGTCACGTAGAAGCCGGATTGCGGACAGACGACGTGTTCAATCCTTACCCCGAAGAGGCTAACCGACGGTTGATATCTCAGCTCACACGGCTGCATTTTGCCCCGACAGAGCTGGCCCAAGAGAATTTAGGGCGATCGGGCGTTTTGGGAGAAATTCACCGTACAGGCAACACCGTAATCGATGCTTTGCTTTCTGTCGCCAAACGCGAACCAGAATGCAACATTCCTAACTTAGATTGGAGCAAATATCGCACTATCTTAGCAACAGTTCACCGCCGCGAAAATTGGGGCGAACCCTTACAAGGAATTGCTCACGCATTTCTTCAAATCTTAGATAAATTTCCCGATACAGCCTTGCTCTTACCTCTACACCGAAATCCCACAGTCAGAGAACCTTTGCAAGCTCTTTTGGGCAACCACCCACGAGTATTTTTAACTGAACCTTTAGATTATGCAGAATTAGTAGGAGCCATTCAGAGATGTCATTTAATCCTCACAGATTCCGGCGGCTTGCAAGAGGAAGCACCTAGTTTGGGCAAACCTGTTTTGGTATTGCGAGAAACCACAGAAAGACCAGAGGCAATTTCTGCAGGTACTGCTAAACTTGTGGGTACTAATTCTGATACAATTTTCACAGCAGCGGCAGAATTGCTGAGCAATTCCGAAGCATACAACGCAATGGCAATGGCAATTAATCCCTTTGGTGACGGTTTGGCATCCTCGCGGATTTTGAAAATTGTTGAAGAGTATTTTAGTTAGCTACTCCCTGGCGAGTGGGGCGGTTGAAACCGCAACTCCACAAACGAAGTCCCCGCAGAGGGGGACTAATTGCTGTTAAAAAAACTCGCTTTCTGCCTCCATCCCCGAATTACCAATCCCCACCGCCACCCCCACTAATGCTGTAGTCGCTACTGCTACTGCTGTAGTCGCTACTGCTGCTACTGCTGCTACTGCTGTAGTCGCTACTGCTACTCGTGCTGTTACTGCTGTAGTCGCAGCCACCCCAATAATCGGTGTTGTTACTGCTGTAGTCGCCACCCGCACCGCCACCGCTGGAGTCGCCACCACCAAAGCTACCCCCGCAGTCGCTACTGCTAATGCTGTAATCGCCACCCGCACCGCCACCGCAATCATCACTGCTACTGTTACTGCTGTAGTCGCTACTGGTACTGTAATCGATGCTGTTAATGCTGTAGTCGCCAGCCCCACCGCAATAGTTGTGACTGTTACTGCTGTAATTCGGACGGTTAGTGCTGTAATTGCAATTGTTACTGCTGTAATTGCGCCGATAACGGCGGTCGGAGGGGAAAGGAGATTTGCCAGAAAATAAGCTGCGAAATATCCTGAAGATAATGAAGCAAGGTATAAATGCTATTAATGCTATGAATAACAACCCAAGTAAGCCATAGATTAGATTCGATGAATCTTCACCTGTGGGTGTACTATTACTAATAACTGGCGATTGACTAGGTATTGGTGACGGTTTCACCCCTTGAGATGGTACGATTGGAGCCAAAGGCAGTGTGGTTTGAGATTGAGCATTTACTGTCGGAGTTTGTAAAACATTTACTAACGCCTTTGTCCCGGCTAATGTGCCCCCGTCAAAGTCCTGCTGTTTAAATCGGGGCGTAATTTCGGTTTCAATAAGGCCTACTGATCTAGCATCCGGCACAATGCTTTGAATGCTCGAACCTGTTTCAATTTGAACGCGTCCTTCACCCGACGAAATCAATAATAACACTCCGTTATTTTTACCTTTTTTGCCAATCCCCCAAAAGTTAAATAATTCTGTAGCAAATGCTTTTGGGGTCGCCGATGGCTTAGTATCATGCACTGTCACAACAGCGATTTCTGAGCCGTTTTTTGCCTCTAAATCCGAAATCATTTGATTTAGCTGAGTTTCAATCCTGTCGCTGAGAATGTTTGCATTGTCCGTTACCCAAGTGTTATTTACTTGACGGGGATTAGGTACTTCTTGTACTGTTATAGCTTGGCTCGTTAGGGGAAATGCCATTGCCGAAAAGCACAGCAAACTGCTCCCGATTATTTGTTTGTTGCTAAATTGTAACTGCATCGCTTGGGTGCATCTCACTTTGGCCAATACATCAAATTGAAAGTTGACCGTTGAGATAGGCACAGCGAAGAGCAAGGATAGA